>JAHWKC010000086.1 GCA_019348095.1 Pseudomonadota bacterium
GGCGACCGCCGCCGCGCAGGCCGCCTACGACCGTGGGGAGACGGACGAGTTCATCGTCGCCACCACGGTCGGCGGAGAGGCCCGGATCCGCCCGGGGGACGCGGTCCTGACCTTCAACTTCCGCCCCGACCGGATGCGCGAGCTGACCCGCGCGCTGGCCGAGCCCGGCTTCGCGGAGGTCGATCGCGGGGGCGCCGGGGTGGTCGAGCGCTACGCGACGCTGACGGAGTACGAGGAGGGCTGGCCGTTCGGGGTGGTCTTCCCGCCGCACCGGCCCGCGATGACCATCGCCCGGGTGATCGCCGAGCGGGGCCTGGGCCAGCTCCACGTCGCCGAGACCGAGAAGTACCCGCACGTGACGTACTTCTTCAGCGGCGGCAAGGAGCACCCGGAGGAGGGTGAGCGGCGCGAGCTCGTGCCCTCGCCGCGCGACGTGCCGACCTACGACCAGAAGCCGGCGATGAGTGCTCCGGACGCCAGCGCGGCGTTCGAGAGGGCATGGCACGAGGAGGATTTCCTCTTCGCGATCATCAACTTCGCCAACCCCGACATGGTCGGCCACACCGGCAACCTTGCCGCGGCGGTGCAGGCGGCCGAAGCGGTCGATGTCGCGATCGGGGCGATCAGCGCGGCGGTGCGGGAAGCCGGCGGTGCGCTGCTGGTCACCGCCGACCACGGCAACCTGGAGATGATGCGCGACCCCGACAGCGGCCAGCCGCATACCGCGCACACCATCGGGCCGGTGCCGCTGGTGCTGCTGGACGGCCGCGCCGGCGCGGCGCACGGCGAGCAGGCCGCGACCTTGCGCAGCGGCGGCGCGCTGCGCGATGTCGCCCCGACCGTGTTGGACCTGCTCGGCCTGCCGCAGCCGACGGAGATGAGCGGGAAAAGCCTGCTTGCCGGGAGCGGCTCGCCCGGCTGATGAGCGGCTTGCGCGCACTCGCGATCGCGTGCCTGCTGCTGGCGGGCGTGGCCTGGCCGGCATCGGCGCAGGACAGTCGCGAGGCCGCGCGCAAGCTCGATACGGTCAAGCGCGAACTGCAGGCGGTCGCCGCCGAGCGCCGCAAGATCGAGAGCCAGCGTGGCGGCGCGACCCGGCAGCTGCGCGAAGTCGATGAAAAGGTCGGTGCGACCAGTCGCCGCCTGCGCGAGACCGAAGCGCGGCTGGCGCGCGAGCGGGCCGCGCTGGACCAATTACAGCAGCAGCGCGGCGAGCTGCAGGCCGGCCTCGCCACCCAACGCACGCAACTGGCGCGCCTGTTGCGCGCGGCGTACATGCAGGGCCGCGCTGCGCCACTGAAGGTGCTGCTGGCGCAGGACCGTTTGGCCGATGCCAACCGGCTGCTGACCTATCACCGCTACCTGCAGCAGGACCGCGCCCAGCGCATCACCGCACTCGCAGCGGAGCTCGAACGCATGAAGCTGCTCGAGCGCGAGATCGCCGCACGCCGGGTCGAACTCGACGCCACCGCCGAGCGGCAGCGCGCGCAGCTCGCCGAACTGCAAGCCGATCGCAAGCGCCGCACCGCTTTGGTCGCGCGCCTGGACCAGCGTTACCAGGACCGCAGCGCCCGTGAGAAAGCGCTCGGCCGTGATGCCAAGGGTCTGGAACAGCTGCTGGGCCGGCTGCGCGCGGCCGCCGCACGCGCCGAAGCACAGCGCAAGGCCGCGGCTGCACGCGGCAGCGCAGGCGCCGGCGCGGGCACGAGGGCGGGCCCCGCGGCGCCCCAGGTCGGAGGTCTGGGATGGCCGTTGTCGGGCGCGCTGATCGCCGGCTACGGCGCCAAGCTGCCAGACGGGCGCGGCAGCGATGGCCTGCTGATCGGCGCCAGCGCGGGAACCCCGGTGCAGGCCGTGGCCGACGGCCAGGTCGCCTATGCCGAATGGATGACCGGCTACGGATTGCTGCTGATCATCGACCACGGCAACGGCTACATGAGCCTGTACGCGCACAATGAGGCGCTGCTCAAGGATGCCGGCGACGCGGTCGAGCGCGGCGATACGGTCGCCACGGTCGGCAGCTCCGGCGGGCACGGCCGGCCGGCGCTGTATTTTGAGCTGCGCCGCGACGGCAAGACGGTCGATCCGGGCGGCTGGCTCAAGCGGTGACCCACCCGCCGTGCGGCGATCCTTCGCCACGGGCTCGCCTTAACGAAAGCTTGCGTCGCGCCGGCCTAACGTGCACATGTGGCATGCCTCACGACTGCTTCGCCGAGCCGCCCCGGCGCGCACCAACTCACCCGCCCGGCGGCAGGTCTGCCGCGGTCCCAACGCCGTATCCGCACCGGAGTCCGTGTATGCACCTGCGTCATCTGCTTCCTCTCGTCCTGGTGCTCGGCGCCTGTCCGGTGGCGCCGAGCGCCGCGCAGCAGGCCGCGCCACCGGTCGAGCCGCGCCCTGCCCAGCGCGCGCCGGTCGAGCCGGTCCAGACCCAGCCGAAGCAGGATGCCGATGGCGCGGATGCGGCTACCGAAGGCGACCAGGCTGTCGCGGAAACCGTCGCAGCGGACCAGGCGGGCGTCGACTCGACCGTGCCGCTCGACGAGATCCGCCGGTACGTCGCGGTCTACTCCGCGGTGAAGCAGGCCTACGTCGAGCCGGTCGATGACGCCGAGCTGATGCAGTCGGCGATCCGCGGCCTGCTGCTGGACCTCGACCCGCACAGCGTCTACATGGAAAAACGCATCGCCGAGAACTTCGACGAGCAGGCGCGCGGCGCCTACGACGGGATCGGCGTCGAACTGCAGCGCCAGGCCGATGGCGTGCTGCGGGTGATCGCACCGATCGACGATACCCCGGCCGCACGCGCGGGATTGCGCTCCGGTGACCTGATCATCGCGATCGACGGCGAGCCGGTCAGCCTCGAGGGCGGCGATACCTCCGCGCCGCTGCGCGGGCCGCCAGGCACCGAGGTGGTGCTGACGATCACGCGCGAGGGGCGCGAGGAGTCCTTCGACGTCACCCTGGAGCGCGAGACCATCCGCATCGCCAGCGTGCGCGGCCGATTGCTCGAGCCGGGCTACGGCTACCTGCGCATCGCCGCGTTCCAGGCCGACACCGCGGCCGATTTCGAGCGCCAGCTGGAGCGCTTGAAGGCCGAGGCCGGCGGCACGCTGGAGGGGCTGGTGATCGACGTGCGCAGCAATCCCGGCGGCCTGCTGACCTCGGCGGTGCAGATCGCCGACGCGCTGCTGGAGGATGGGCAGATCGTCAGCACCCGCGGCCGCATCGCGATCAGCGACGCGCAATTCGGCGCGACCCCGGGCGACCGGCTCGATGGCGCACCGGTGGTGGTGCTGGTCGACGCCGGCTCGGCCAGCGCCTCGGAGGTGCTGGCCGGCGCGCTGCGCGACAACGGCCGCGCCCGCGTGGTCGGCAGCCGCACCTTCGGCAAGGGCTCGGTGCAGACCCTGCTGCCGCTGGACAATGGCGATTCGGTCAAGCTGACCACGGCGCGCTACTACACGCCCAGCGGCAAATCGATCCAGGCCCTCGGCATCGTGCCCGACGTGGTCCTGCATGCCGACCAGGGCGATGGCGACGATGCGCGCCCGAGCTACACCGAAGCTACCCTGCCGGGCCACCTGCGCGGTGATGCCGAAGACATGGCCGGCAAGCACGCCGGCGAAGTGCTGCAGGGCGACGAGTACATCGCCGCGGCACTGGCGGAGCTGAAGCGGTCGGTCGTTGGGGCGCCCGAGGCCGACGGCTGACCGGCGACATTGCGTCGACGCCGCGACTGCGTCAGCCCGCTCGGCGCCGCGCTGGCTCAGCGCGGCTTGGCCGGCAGCGGGAACGGCGTGACCACCTTCTCGCCGGTGGTCGCGTCGCGGATGGCGGATTGGGCTTTGCGCTCGACCTCCTCGATTCGCATGATGCTCTGCATCGGCAGGTGCAGCACCCGGGTGTTGCCGAACTCGTCGCGCAGGCGTTCCTCGGTCGGATCGACCACCACGCCCTCGTGCACGTCAAATACCAGTTCGGAGACTTCGGTAAAGCCCCACAACGCGCCCGACGCGACCTGCCGGGCATACAGCTCGTAGACCTTGCCGGCATTGAGGAAGGTGACTTTGTAGAGCGTCTTGGCCATGTGCTGGATTATAAGGCGCGGGACCCGGGACCCGAGTCTCGTGCCCCGAACAATCAGTAGCCGCGCTTGCGCCGCATCCGCCGGGCGATACCGGCGCGGGCCAGCAGCGCGAATGCGCCGCCGAACGTGAAGCCCGCCAGATGCGCCGACCAGGCCACCGCGCCGAACGCCGGGCCGATGAAGGTGAACACCAGCTGCAGCAGCGCCCAGAGGCCGATCAGCAGCGCCGCGGGGACCCGCACGAACTGCAGGAACACGCCCAACGGCACCACCACCCCCAGCCGGGCGCCGGGAAACAGCGCCAGGTACGCGCCGATCATCGCCGAGACCGCGCCACTGGCGCCGATGATCAGCCGGTCCGGGGTGGCGATCGCCGCCACCGTGGCCAGGTTGGCGATCGCGCCGCCGAGCAGGAACAGCGCGAGGAACCGCCAGGGCCCCATCGCGCGTTCGGCCGGCAGCCCGAAGATCAGCAGGAACACCAGGTTGCCCAGCAGGTGCGCCCAGTCGGCGTGCAGGAACAGCGCGCTGACCAGACGCAGGCTGCCGCCGCGCAGCCACGGCCACCAAGTCTCCGGCCCGGCCAGGCCGCCGGACAGCGCCGCCCATTCCATCAGCAGCTGGCGCTGCTCGGCGTCGGGCAGCAACGTCACCCAGGTGAAGCACAGCCACAGGCTCGCGAATAGCAGCGGCGTGGCCCAGCGCGGCGGCGCCTTGTGGCGGGTGGGTACGGCTATGAACATCGCGCAGGCCCCCTGCCTGCCATGGCGGCTGCCAGCACACCGGGGTGCCGGTCCGGCGCGGCCGGGTGCGTCAGCGGCATCGCGGTGCGGATCGTCGGCGCTGCTTGGCCGCGTTTGTTAGCGCCTGATTAATCCGGCGGGTTATAGTGCATACGGTGTCGTACGTTTGGCGCTCCGCATGGAGCTGCCACGTCCCGGCGCATCAACTCGCCCCGGTCGAGGCACGCACACACTCCAATGGAGAATACACGCATGCAACACGCACACCGCATCACGCGCCTGTCCGCGCTCGCGCTGGGCATCACCGGCGCGCTTGCGTTCGGCCAGATCCATGCATCGGGCTTCCAGCTCAAGGAAAACAGCGTCAAGTCGCTGGGCAACGCATTCGCCGGCTCCGGCGTCAAGACCGGCGACAGCTCGGTGGTGGTCAACAACCCGGCCACCATGACCCAGTTCGAAGGCACCACCATGCAGGCCGACGTGACCGTGATCGACCTGTCTGCCGAGTTCCAGGGCGAAGGCTTCGACGTGATCGGCCAGCCGCTGACCGGCGGCAATGGCGGCCAGGCCGGCGACACCACCCCGGTGCCGGCGCTGTCGGTCGTGCACAAGCTAGACAACGGCCTTGCGCTCGGCGCGATGGTCAGCGTGCCGTTCGGCTTGAAGACCGAGTACGAGCCGGGCTGGGTCGGGCGCTACTATGCGGCGACCTCGGAGGCGCAGATCGTCGATGTGACCTTCTCCGCCGCGGTCGACGTGATCCCGGACCACCTGTCGGTCGGCATCGGCGCGATCTATTCCAGCGCCGACGTGACCCTGTCAAAGGCGGTCGATTTCGGCACGCTGCTGTTCGGCAATCCCGCGACCCGTCCGCTGCCGTTCGCGCGGCCGCAGGCGCGGGACGGCTTCGCCGACGTCTCCGGCGACGACACCGGCTTCGGCTGGATCCTCGGGGTCAATCTGCGCCCGACCGACAAACTGTCGATCGGCCTGACCCACCGTTCGGAAATCGACTACGAGCTGGAAGGCGAGGTCGACTGGACCGTGCCGCAGGACGTCTCGGCGGTGTTTTCCTCCAGCCCGACCACGCGCGTGCTGTTCCAGGACGGCGCGGTGCGGGCGAACCTGACCACCCCGGCGACCACCACGCTGGCGGTGGCGTACCAGTTCAGCGAGCGCCTCATGCTGGCCGCGACGTACGCCGAGACCGGCTGGGAGTCGCTGCAGGAAGTGCGCATCGACTTCGTCAACCCGGATCCGGACTCGGTCGAGCAGTTCCAGTGGGACACCACCCGTTTCAGCTCGATCGGCGGCGAGTTCAAGCTCAGTAACGCCTGGACCCTGCGCGCCGGCTACGCCTTTGATGAGACCCCGACCACCGTTGCGCACCGCACCCCGCGCCTGCCCGACGAGGATCGCCAGTGGTACTCGCTGGGCGCCACCTGGCAGCTCAGCGACGCGCTCGACATCAACCTCGCCTACACCCACATCAAGCCCGATGAGCCGCAAATCGCGATCACCACCCCGCCGGCGGCGGGCGGCCAGCGCCTGTTCGGTTCGTTCGACAGCGAGGTCAACCTGTACGGCGTCTCGGCGCAGTACCGGTTCTGAGCGACGGTTTGATGCGACAAGAAAAAAGCCCCGCTCCGGCGGGGCTTTTCGTAGGGGCGCCCATGGGCGCGATGCGCGGGTTGCCAGCGCGAGTAGAGCGATCGCGCCCATGGGGCGCTCCTACGGGTCCGTGTCTCTCGCGAGCTTGTAGGGTGGCACGCCATTCGTGCCCACCCGCGCCATCACCGGCCGGTGGGCACAAAAACGTGCCCACCCTACGATTCACTCGCCGAGGGTCAGCAGCGAGGCGTTGCCGCCGGACGCGGTGGTGTTGATGGTGATGGTCTTCTCGGTGGTGAAGCGCGGCAGGTAGTGCGGGCCGCCGGCCTTGGGGCCGGTGCCCGACAGGCTCTGGCCGCCGAACGGCTGCACACCGACCACCGCGCCGACCTGGTTGCGGTTGACGTAGCAGTTGCCGACCCGGATGCGTGCGGCGATCTTCTCGACGGTCTCGTCGATCCGCGAGTGGATGCCCAGGGTCAGGCCGTAGCCGGTCGAGTTGATCGCGTCGATCACCGCATCGAGCTGGTCGGCCTTCCAGCGGATCACGTGCAGCACCGGGCCGAAGATCTCCTTGTCGAGCTGGTCGAGCGATTTGAGCTCATACGCACGCGGCCCGAAGAAGCTGCCGTGGGCGGCATCGGGGCCCAGTTCGACCGCCGCGATCGGGGTCGCCTCGCGGTCCATGCGCTGCGCATGGGCGCGTAGCGTCTCCAGCGCGTCCTCGTCGATCACGGGGCCGACGTCGGTGGACAGCTCGCCGGGGTCGCCGACCTTGAGCTCGGCCATCGCGCCGGCCAGCATGGTGGTGACGCGGTCGGCGATGTCGTCCTGCACGAACAGCACGCGAGCGGCCGAGCAGCGCTGCCCGGCCGAGGTGAACGCCGAGGACAACGCGTCCTGCACCAGTTGCTCCGGCAGCGCCGAGGAGTCGGCGATCAATGCGTTCTGGCCGCCGGTCTCGGCGATCAGCACGCCGATCGCGCCGTCACGCGAGGCCAGCGCGCGGTTGATTGCATTGGCCGTCTCGTTGGACCCGGTGAACGCGACACCAGCCACGCGCGGGTCCTTGGTCAGCGCGGCGCCGACGGTGATGCCATCGCCGGGCACGAACTGCAGCACGTCCTCCGGTACGCCGGCCTCGTGCAGCAGCCGGGTGGCGACGTAGCCGACCAGGTTGGTCTGCTCGGCCGGCTTGGCGATCACGCTGTTGCCGGTGGCCAGCGCGGCGGCGACCTGGCCGATGTAGATCGCCAGCGGGAAGTTCCACGGGCTGATGCAGACGAACACGCCGCGCCCGGCCAGGTGCAGGGTGTTGGTCTCGCCGGTCGGGCTGGGCAGCGCCTCCGGGGCGAACATGGTGCGGGCCTGCGCGCCGTAGTAGCGCAGGAAGTCGACCGCCTCGCGGACCTCGCCGACGCCGTCGGCGATCGTCTTGCCGGCGTCCTTGGTGCACATCGCGATGAAGCCGGCCATGCGCGCCTCCAGCAGGTCGGCGGCATGCTCCAGGATCGTGGCGCGGCTCGCACCGGGCGTCGCGTCCCACTTGGGCTGCGCGGCGACCGCATTCTGCAGGGCCTGCTCGACGGTCGCGCTGTCGGCGGGCAGCCAGTGCCCGACCACCTCGCGGCGGTCGGCCGGGTTGGTCACCGGCAGGCGGTCGCCGACCGGGTGCGCACCGGGCACCAGTGGCTCGGCATACCAGTCGTTGCGCACCGAGGCGTTGATCTGCTCGGCCAGCTCGCGCAGCTGGCCGTCGTCGGCGAGGTTGACGCCCATGGAGTTGCTCCTGTCGCAGTACTTCAGCGTGTCGGCAAAGCTGCGGTACAGATCGACCGGCAGCGGGATGTGGGGGTGCGCGATGGTCTGGAACGCCGACACGGTCTGCACCGGGTCGCGCACCAGGTCATCGATGGCGATGGCCTGGTCGGTGATGCGGTTGACGAAGCTGGAGTTGGCGCCGTTCTCCAGCAGGCGCCGCACCAGGTACGGCAGCAGGTCCTCGTGCGAGCCGAC
>JAHWKC010000087.1 GCA_019348095.1 Pseudomonadota bacterium
CGCGCGCGAGTTGCCCAAGGACGCGATCGTGCTGTGCAACCTGTCGGGGCGCGGCGACAAGGACGTGCATACGATTGCCGCCCTCGAAGGATTGTCGCTCTGACTCCCTCCCCTTCAAAAGGAGGGCTGGGGTGGGGATGGGTTTCCAGCCCGCTAGCGGTGATCCATCCATCCGGCCAACCCAAGAGCAAAACCCATCCCCATCCCGGCCTTCCCCTTGAAGGGGAAGGAGAAAATCAGCCATCGGCCATTTCTATCGCATGAACCGCATCGACACCCGCTTCGCCCAGCTCAAGACCCGCGCGCGCAAGGCGCTGGTGCCTTTCGTTACCGCCGGCGATCCGTCGCTGGAGGCGACCGTGCCGGTGATGCACGCACTGGCCGAGGCCGGGGCCGACGTGATCGAGCTGGGCGTGCCGTTCTCCGACCCGATGGCCGACGGCCCCACCATCCAGCGCAGCTCCGAGCGCGCCCTGTCGCGCGGGGCAGGGCTGGACTACGTGTTCGGCTGCGTGCGCCGGTTCCGCGAGAACGACGCCGATACGCCGGTGGTGCTGATGGGCTATCTCAACCCGGTCGAGATCCGCGGTGCCGAGCGGTTCGCCGCCGAGGCGGTCGCGGCCGGGGTCGACGGGGTGCTGCTGGTCGACCTGCCGCCGGAGGAGGCGGCCGAGTTCCGCACCGCGTTCGCCCCGCACGGCCTCGCGCTGATCCTGCTCGCCGCGCCGACCACTTCGGATGAGCGCATCGGGCAGCTCTGCGCGCAGGCGTCCGGCTACCTCTACTACGTCAGCTTTGCCGGTGTCACCGGCGCCGACCGGCTCGACACCGGCGCCGCCAGCGATCGCCTGCACACGATCCGCGCGCGTAGCCCGGTGCCGGTGGTGGCGGGCTTCGGTATCCGCGACGCCGCCAGCGCCGCGGCCATGGCGCGCGAGGCCGACGGGGTGGTGGTCGGCAGTGCGCTGGTGGCGGCGCTGGAGGGCGCCGCCGAAGCGACCACCGCGGCCGAGCGCGCGCGCGAGTTCCTGGTCCCGCTGCGCCAAGGCCTCGACCGGCCAGTCTGAGCAGCCGCTGCGCTAAACTGCTGCGGTCGTAGGGCGGGTTCCGACCCGCCATCTGATCGCTCAAGGCGGGTCAAGGCCCGCCCTACCGGGAAAACACCGAACGCATGTCCTGGCTCAAGAAACTCATGCCGTCCGGCATCCGCACCGGCATCCGCACCGAGAACGGCACCCCCAGCAAGCGCCGCAGCGTGCCCGAAGGGCTGTGGGAGAAGTGCGACCGTTGTGGCGCCGTGCTGTACCGGCCGGAGCTGGAGGAGAACCTGGAGGTCTGCCCCAAGTGCAGCTTCCACATGCCGATCCGCGCCCGGGCGCGCCTGAAGGCGCTGTTCGATGCCGGCAGCACCAGCGAAATCGCCGCCGAGCTCGGCCCCACCGACGTGCTCAAGTTCAAGGACCAGAAGAAGTACATCGATCGGATCAAGGCCGCGCAGAAGTCCACCGGCGAGCGCGACGCACTGATCGCGCTGCGCGGCACCCTGAAGTCACGGCCGCTGGTCGCCTGCTCGTTCGACTTTGCCTACATGGGCGGCTCGATGGGCTCGGTGGTCGGCGAGCGCTTCGCCCGCGCCGCCGAAACCGCGCTGGAGACCGGCTGCCCGCTGGTGTGCTTCTCCGCCACCGGCGGTGCGCGCATGCAGGAAAGCCTGTTCTCGCTGATGCAGATGGCCAAGACCTCCGCTGCCCTCGGGCGCCTGCGCGCGGCTGGCCTGCCGTACATCTCGGTGATGACCCACCCGACCACCGGCGGCGTGTCGGCCTCGCTGGCGATGCTCGGCGACATCAACCTGGCCGAACCCGAAGCCCTGATCGGCTTTGCCGGGCCGCGCGTGATCGAGCAGACCGTGCGCGAGACCTTGCCGGAGGGGTTCCAGCGCAGCGAGTTCCTGGTCGAACACGGCGCGATCGACCAGATCTGCGACCGCCGCGAGATGCGCGACCGTCTTGCGCACCTGCTCGCGTTGATGATGAAACAACCCCAACCGATCGACGAGGCGGAGGTGGTGGGGTGACCTTGGTGCCGGGACCGGCGACCCGGGACCCGGGGCCCGGCAGATCCCGCCGATCTGCAAGGGTCGCCAGACACTGCGAAGTTGCCTTTTGCCGGGTCCCCGGTCCCCAGTTGCCGGTCCCGAGGAACGCCGCATGAGTCGCAAACATTTCGGTACCGACGGCATCCGCGGCCGGGTAGGCGAAGGCGCAATCTCGGCCGATTTCGTGCTGCGACTGGGCAATGCCTATGGTTTCGCGCTCAAGGCCTCCTTCGATGGCCGCCGTGACTGGCGCAAGCCGGTGGTGATCATCGGCAAGGACACGCGCATCTCGAACTACATGTTCGAGGCCGCGCTCGAGGCCGGGTTGGTCGCTGCAGGCGTCGACGTGCAGCTGATGGGGCCGATGCCGACCCCGGCCGTCGCGCACCTGACGCACTCGATGCGGGCCGACGGCGGCATAGTCATTTCCGCGTCGCACAACCCGCACCACGACAACGGCATCAAGTTCTTCTCGGCCGAGGGCGAGAAGCTCGACGACGCCACAGAGCTGGCGATCGAGGCTGCGCTGGACCAGCCGTTCCGCACCGTGTCCTCCGAGGAACTGGGCAAGGCGGTGCGCACGCGCGATGCGCTGGGGCGCTACATCGAGGCGTGCAAAGGCTCGGTTTCGCGGGGCTTCGACCTGGGCGGCATGCGCATCGCCATGGACTGCGCCAACGGGGCGACCTACGAGCTCGGCCCGCTGGTGCTGCGCGAACTCGGCGCCCGCGTCGATGCGATCGGCGTGGACCCCAATGGCGTCAACATCACCGACGGGGTCGGCTCGACCCATCCGGAGGCCGTTGCTGCGCATGTGCGCGAGACCGGCGCCGACCTGGGCATCGCCTTCGACGGCGACGGCGACCGGGTGCTGTTCGTCGACGCCGACGGCGTTGTCCGCGATGGCGACGACCTGCTGTACGTGCTGGCCACCGACTGGCAGCAAAGCGGACGACTGCGCGGGCCGGTGGTCGGCACCCAGATGACCAACTTCGGACTGGAGCGCGCGTTCGGCGAGCGCGGCATCGGCTTCATCCGCGCCAAGGTCGGCGACCGTTACGTGCACCAGCAACTGATCGCCAACCAGGCGGTGCTAGGTGGTGAGACCTCCGGCCATCTGCTGTGCCTGGACCGCGCCAGCACCGGCGACGGCATCGTCAGCGCATTACAGGTGCTGGAAGTGCTGCATCGTCGGCGCATCAGCCTGCACGACGCGCTTGCCGGCTTGAGCAAGGTGCCGCAACAGACGGTCAACGTGCGCTACCAGGCAAGCGGCGCCATACCGGTGGAGGCGCCGGCGGTGCAGGCGGCGCTGGCCGATGCGCAGATGGCGGTACAGGGGCGCGGCCGCGCCTTCCTGCGCCCGTCGGGCACCGAGCCGGTGGTGCGCGTCACCGTGGAAGCCGACGAGGCCGACCTGATGCAGTCGATCCTGGCGCAGCTTGCTGGCGCCGTACGCGTCGCAGCGCAGTAGCGCAGAGCGGAGCTGGCCGGCTCGCCATCTGCCCGTAGAGCCGAGCTTGCTCGGCTGTGCAGCCACACGCGGCGGAGCGAGCTCCGCTCTACAGGTGAGCTGCGACCGTAGAGCCGAGCTTGCTCGGCTGTGCAACATTCGGTGCAAATGGCTTGCAAGCTGGCGCAGCGCACCGCAGCGGAGCAAGCTCCGCTCTACCCAACGTGTGCGGCGGAGGAGCAAACTTCGCCGACCAAACCCGAGCCCACCATGCTTTCCAGCCCGATCCCCACCCTCGACATCCGCCGCCTGATCGATCCGGCAAGCCCCTCCGACCGCGCGGCCTTCGTCGCCGAGCTCGGTCAGGCCTATCGCGAATGGGGCTTTGCCGGGATCCGCGGGCACGGCATCGCGTCCGAGCAAATCGCCGCGTCCTACGAGGTGTTCGCGCGGTTCTTCGCGCTGCCCGACGAGGTGAAGCGCCAGTACCACGTGCCCGGCGGCGGCGGCGCGCGCGGCTACACCCCGTTCGGCGTGGAGACCGCCAAGGGCGCGCAGCATTTCGACCTCAAGGAGTTCTGGCATGTCGGCCGCGAGATCCCGCGCGACTCCAGGTACGCCGATGTGATGCCGCCGAACCTGTGGCCGACCGAGGTGCCCGGCTTTCGTGAACAGGCCTACGGGCTGTACCAGGCGCTCGATGCGCTCGGCTCCCGCGTGCTCAGCGCGCTGGCGCTGCATATCGGCCTGGCGGAGGACTACTTCGCCGACAAGACCGACTCGGGCAACTCGATCCTGCGGCCGATCCACTACCCGCCGATCACCAGCGACAGCATCCCCAACGAGCGCGCCGGCGCCCACGAGGACATCAACCTGATCACCCTGCTGGTCGGCGCCAGCGCCGAAGGCCTGGAGGTCAGGTCGCGCAAGGGCGACTGGGTGCCGTTCACCGCCGAGGCCGACACCATCGTGGTCAACATCGGCGACATGCTGCAGCGCCTGACCAACCACGTCTATCCATCGACCACCCATCGCGTGGTCAACCCGCCCGGCGAGCGCGCCCGCCAGCCGCGCTACTCGACCCCTTTCTTCCTGCATCCCAACCCGGACTTCCTGATCGACGTGCTGCCCTCGACCATCTCGCCGGACAACCCCAGCAGGTATCCCGAGCCGATCACCGCGCAAGCCTATCTCGACGAGCGCCTGCGTGAGATCAAGCTGACGTAGGCGCCGCGTCCGGCGGCGACCGCCCTTCGTGCGTCCGTAGGAGCGGCTTCAGCCGCGAGCTCTTGATTGACGTCAAGAGCATTCGACACGGATCAAAGCAAAAAAAATGCGGATCGATGCAAAGAGCGCCTTTATGCATAGAAGCTCTTACGTCTTTATCCGCTCTTTTTCGCTCTGATCCGCGTCAACAGCATTCAGACCATCACCTGTTCCCGGCTGAAGTCGCTCCTACCGGAGCAGGGGTGCGCTGTGGTCATTCGCATACAGCTATCCCGGCTGCACGCAGCCCTTCGCGCCACGCCGCGAGCTTGTCGACCTGGCGCTGCGAGGCATTGGCCGGGCTGGTCGACGGCAGCCGCAGGTAGCGCAGCGGCAGCATTTGCGATTGCGGCAGCACCATCCGGCGGAAGCTGCTTTCGGCCTTGGCGCCGTTGAACAGCACCGTGCCGATCGCCGGGTGCCTGGCAAAGAACGTGGCGAAGTCGTTGGCCTGCGCGGTGTCGTCGCGGATCGCCGAATCGAGGCTGCCTTCGCGCTCGCAGCGCGCCAGTACATCCCAGACCGCGACGCCGGCGGCGCTGAGCTGCCGGCAACGTTGCCCGTAGGGCAGGTCGGGTCCGGCGCGAAGCAGGTCGCCCATGATCGGCCAGAACCGGTTCTGCGGGTGCGCGTAGTAGCGGTGGGCCTGCAGCGAGGCGGCACCGGGCATGCTGCCGAGGATCAGCACCCGCGCATCGGGCCGGGCGATCGGCGCGAAGCCCTGCAGTGCCGGCATCGCTGTTCCATCGGGCTGGATCCGGCGCTCGGCTCGCGGCATGGGTCGGTGAGTCTCAGCAGGCGGCACTCGCGCATCCGAATGGCCTTGAGGGACCGTATTGAATCCCTGTCGGCACGGGTTTGCAGCCGCCGGTGGGCCGGCGTCACTAGCCGCAGGCATGGGGTTGCAGGCATGCTAGCGGAAGGCCGAGCGTGCAGGGGCTGCCCGCGCCGAAAGGGGATGACGATGTCGAACAGCCAGGCCTCAGCAGATACGGTGTCGCCGCATCACCACCGGCGTTCCAGCCTGGGCGCAGGCCTCGTCTGGGCAGCTGTCGTTGGCGCAGTGCTGGCCGTGACGCTCGGATGTGGCAGCGCTTTCGCGTCCTCGCTGGATGTGCATGTCGATGATGGTCGGGGCGGCGTCGCCGAAGCCGTGGTCAGCCTCCACTCGGCCGGTGCGCAGGCCGCGCTGCAACCGCGGGCCGCACAGATGGACCAGCGCGGCAGTGAGTTCGTGCCCCGCTTGATGACCGTGCAGACCGGCAGTCCGGTGACGTTCCCCAACAGCGACGGCATCCATCACCACGTCTATTCGTTCTCGCCCGCCAAGCGCTTCGAGTTGCCGCTGTACAGCGGCGAACCCAGCGATCCGGTGCACTTCGAGTCTCCGGGCGTGGTGACGCTGGGCTGCAATATCCACGACTGGATGCTCGGCTACATCGTGGTGCTGGACACGCCGTATTCGGCCATCACCGACGCTTCGGGCACGGTGCGACTGCAGGCGCCGCCGGGCGAGTATTCGCTGCAGGTCTGGCATCCGCACCTGGCCCCGGGCGCACAGCCGATGCGCAGGCCCGTGTCGATCAAGGACGCTGGCGGCAGCGAAAACGTCATCCTGTCGCTCGTGCCGACGGTCGCCCCCACGCGCGAGCCGGTCGACCCGCGCCTGCGTGCGTTGCAGGACAAGCTGCGGAGTCTGAAACGTGAGCGCTGAGGGCGCCGCCGTCCGGCGCCGACCGTTCGGTTTTCAGGCCAAGGTGCTGGCGCTGCTGGCGCTCGCGCTGCTGGCGACGCTGGCCGCCACCCTGGTGGTGGTCAACCTGGCGGTGGACCGTGCGGTTGGTGACCGCCTCGACCATGACCTGGCGGTCGGCGAGCGCGTCTGGGAAAGCTACTACACCACTCGCCGCGATCAGTTGAGCGACTCGGTGGCGGTGTTGGCCGACGACTTCGGCTTCAGGGCTGCGGTCGCGACCGGCGATGAGGCGACGGTGGTATCGGCGTTGGCCAATCACGGCCAGCGGATCGGTGCCTCGCTGGGGCTGCTGCTCGATCCGGGCGGTGATGTGCTGGCGAGCGACCTGGGCGGATCGCGCGCCGGCCAGTCCAGCGCGTTGTCGCCGCTTCATGCGCGTGCCGAGCGGGCCGGCAGTGCCGCTGGCGTGGTGGTGCTCCAGGAGCGCCTCTACCTGATGGCGATGGTGCCGATCAACGCACCGACGCGTGTCGGCTGGGTCGCGATGGGGCGCGAACTCGATGATGCCTTCGCCACCGAGTTCCTGGGCCTGGCGGGCCTGCACCTGGCGCTGGCGCGCGACGGCGGGCGCGCTGCGCATGCGATCGATGCGAGCAGCTTGCCGCGTGCTTCCCGGCTCGCGCTCGCGCAAGCGGCGCCGCTGCGCGAGCCAGCCGGTGGCAGGACCAGTCTCGACCTCGCGGGAGCGGGATTTGCACTGCTGCCGACGGTGGCCCATGGCGACAGTGGTGCGGTCCGGGTGTTGTTGCTGGCGTCCCGTGACGAGGTGGTGGCGCCGTTCCGCCGGCTCGAGCGCCAGATCATCGGGTTGTCCGCCGCCGCCGCGCTGCTGGCGCTGATCGTCGCGGCAGTGATCGGACGGGGCGTCAGTCGCCCGGTGGCGCAACTGGCACAGGCTGCCCGAAGGATTGAAACCGGTGACTACCACCAGCCGTTGCCGGCACTCGGACGCGACGAGCTGGGCGAACTGGCGGTTGCGTTCAACCGCATGCAGGCCAGCATCGCCGAGCGCGAACAACAGATCCTGCACCAGGCCCGGCACGACGGATTGACCAATCTGCCCAACCGCGGCCAGGCCTTGATCGAGATGCAGGCGCTGATCGAACGCGCGCGCGGCAGGGCCTCGGACACGGCGTGCGCGGCAACCTCATGTGCCGTGATCATGCTCGACCTGGACCGCTTCAAGCAGATCAACGACACGCTCGGCCATGATTACGGCGACGAGGTGCTGGTGATGGTGGCGGGCTTGCTGCGCGGTGCACTGCGTGGCGATGATCTGCTTGCCCGGCTCGGTGGTGACGAGTTCATGGTGGTGCTGGAGGACGTCGATACCGCGTTCGCGCTCGAACGCGCGCGCGCCCTGGTCCAGACCCTGCGCGCGCCGCTGCGGCTGAGCGATACCCAGGTCAGTCTGGATGTGAGTGTCGGGGTGTCGATGTACCCCGAACACGGGGACACCCCGGATGTGCTGCTGCGCCGCGCCGACATCGCGATGTACGAGGCCAAGGACGTGCACGCCGGTGTCATGCTGTACCAGACCGACCACGACGAGGTGCACCTGCGGCAACTTACCCTGGTCGCCGATCTGCGCCTGGCCTTCAGCCAGGACGAGTTGAGCATGGTGTTCCAGCCCAAGGTCGAGCTGGCCAGTGGTCGGGTGGCCCATGCCGAGGCGCTGATCCGCTGGGCCCACCCGCATTTCGGCTGGATCCGGCCGGACGAGTTCGTACCGCTGGCCGAACGCACCGGCCTGATCCACGAACTCACCCGGTTCGTCCTGGACCGCAGCCTGCAGCAGCAGCAGCGGCTGTGGCTGGACAAGGGCATGGACATCGCGCTG
>JAHWKC010000088.1 GCA_019348095.1 Pseudomonadota bacterium
CGCCCAACGCGCGATGGGCACAAGAAACGCGCCCACCCTGCCCCTCTCCGGCCTTTCGTAGGAGCGACATGAGTCGCGACCGTCACCCCGGCCCGCGCCAGGAGCGGTCGCGACTTACGTCGCTCCTACGAACGCGGCAAGGCCGGTCACCCGATCAAGCAGCCGGCTCCACCCGCAGCGTCATCCCGTCGCTGCCGACGATGCGCACATCCACGCCCGCGGGCAGCTCGGGGCCGGTGACGTCCCAATAGGCGTCGGCGATCTGCACCCGACCGCGGCCGTGCACGATCGCCTGGTCGAGCACGACCACGCGGCCGACCAGCTGGTCGGTCCGGCGGTTGAGGTGCGGCCGGTCGCTCACGCGCTCGCGCTTGCCGCTGAAGCGCACGCGGTAGATCTGGATCGACACGAAGCTCAGCACGATGAAGCCCGCGACCTGCGCCAGCAGCGGGATATCCGGAAACACCATCACCGCCAGGAACACCGCGACCGCGGCAAATCCCAACCACAGCATGAAGGCACCCGGCGCCAGCGTTTCGGCCGCGAACAGCAGCAGCGCCACGGCGGCCCAAGTCACCGTCTGCCAGTTCCAGTGCATGGCTCAGCCTCCGCTGCGCGGCAGGTGGGACGCGCGGCCCGGTGCGTCGGCCAGCGCCTGCTTGGCCAGCTCGGCGATACCGCCCAGCGAGCCGATCATGCCGGCCGACTCCATCGGCATCATCACGAATTTCTGGTTCGGCGCCTCGGCCAGCGCCTTGAACGCCTCGATGTATTTCTGCGCCACGAAGTAGTTGATGGCGTGCACGTTGCCCTGCGATATCGCGTCCGACACCACGCGCGTCGCGTTGGCTTCGGCCTCGGCCAGTCGCTCGCGTGCCTCGGCCTCGCGGAACGCCGCTTCGCGCTCGCCCTCGGCTTCCAGGATGGTGCTCTGCTTCTCGCCCTCGGCCTTGAGGATCTCGGCCTGGCGGAAGCCCTCGGCCTCCAGGATGTTGGCGCGCTTCTCGCGCTCGGCCTTCATCTGCCGCGCCATTGCTTCGATCAGGTCGCGCGGCGGCGCGATGTCCTTGAGTTCGATGCGGTTGACCTTGAGCCCCCACGGGTGCGTCGCCTGGTCGACCGCCACCAGCACCTTCGCGTTGATCTCGTCGCGTCGCGACAGCGACTCGTCCAGGTCCATCGAGCCGATGGAGGTACGGATGTTGGTCATCACCAGGTTGAGCGTGGCGACCTCGAGCTGCGCCACCTCATAGGCGGCCTTGGCTGCATTGAGCACCTGGAAATAGACCACGCCATCGACCTTGACCACCGCGTTGTCCTTGGTGATCACGTCCTGGCTGGGCACCTCCAGGACCTGCTCCATCATGTTGATCTTGCGCCCGACGCTCTGATAGATCGGGATCAGGAAGTGCAAGCCCGGATTCATCGTGTGGGTGTATTTGCCGAACGCCTCGACCGTCCACTGGTAGCCCTGCGGCACCATTCGCACCGCTTTGGACAGCACCACGATGCCGGCCACCAGCAACACCAGCGCAAGCAGCGTCCCCATATCCATAGCCCCTTCCCCACTCCGTTTGTCGAGCACCGAGTATAGGTGCAGGCCGTCGCGCGCATGGGCGCGTCCGCGCAGGACAAGTTGCGCCTCGCCTGAGCGAAAGGCTCGCGCCCATGGGGCGCTCCTACAGGAAAACGGTTGGTGCCGTGCCTTGCCGCGCAAGGGCGGGCCGCATGACGCTACGCCGTCGCCGCCTCGATCCGTCGCCAGTCGGCGTGGCCGATGCGTTCGATCCACTCCAGCGCCTGCAGGTTCTGGCGCAACTGCTCCGGCCGGCTGGCCCCGAGGATCACCGAGGACACATGCGGGTTGCGCAGGCACCAGGCGATCGCCAGCACCGCCGGCGCAGCGCCGAGTTCGCCGGCCAGCGCACTGAACTGGCGTGCGCGTTCGACCCGGCGCTGCTCGCTGCTGCCCAGCACCGTGCGTTGCAGCCAGGTGAGGTTCTCGCGGCCGAGTCGGGTGTCCTCGGGTACACCTTCGTTGTACTTGCCGGTCAGCAGCCCGGACGCCAGCGGCGACCAGACCGTGGTGCCCAGGCCGAGCTCGGCGTACAGCGGCGCATACTCCAGCTCGACGCGCTCGCGATGCAGCAGGTTGTACTGCGGCTGCTCCATGGTTGGCGCATGCAGATGGTGGTTACGCGCGATCTTGTGGGCTTCGCGGATCTGCGGCGCCGACCATTCCGACGTGCCCCAGTACAGCACCTTGCCTTGCCGGATCAGCGCGTCCATCGCCCACACCGTCTCGGCGATCGGCGTGTCGGGGTCGGGGCGGTGGCAGAAGTACAGGTCGAGATAGTCCACCCGCAGGCGCGCGAGCGCGGCGTGGCAGGCATCGGTGACGTGCTTGCGCGACAGGCCCTTCTGCGTCGGTCGCGGGTCCTTCGCGGCGCCGAACATGACCTTGCTCGACACGCAGAATCCGTCGCGCGGCAAACGCAGGTCCGCGATCACGTCGCCCATGACCTGCTCGGCCGCGCCGTCGGCATAGCCCTCGGCGTTGTCGAAGAAGTTGACCCCGTGGTCCCAGGCGGTGGCGATCAACTCGCGCGCGGTGCTGCGGCCGATCTGCGCACCAAAGGTGACCCAGGCGCCGAACGACAGGGCGGACAACTGCAGGCCGGACGACCCGAGACGGCGGTATTGCATGGCGCTGGCACTCCACGACGCGACCCGGGCAGTCTAAGCCGTCGCAGGGGGCAGATCGGCGCAGGCGCTACAATGACGCGCTCTTCCTCCGGGGAGTAGCCCACCCGCCGCCGGATCGCAGTTCGCCGCGATCGCTCAACCAGATCGCTGAACCGGCACCCGGGATCGCGCGTCAACATGCTTGGTCGGCTGACCGTGGCGCGCGAGGAGTCCGCTTCGACCGAACCGTCGGGCGATGGCGACACCGGGCAAGACCGAAGGCAGGCGTTGCGCGCACCCGGCCGGGCCGCGCGACGTCGGCCTTCGCGTCACTCGCGAACGCCCGGCCCGGAGTACGAATGGAAGACCTGCCATTGACCACCGCGCTCGTGTCGACCGGCGCGGTGGCGCTCGCCGAAATCGGCGACAAGACCCAGCTGCTCGCGCTGCTGCTCGCCGCGCGCTTTCGCAAGCCGGGGCCGATCATCGCGGGGATCCTGGTCGCCACCTTGCTCAATCATGCGCTGGCGGCGTGGTTCGGCGCGGCCGTCGCGCAATGGCTGCAGCCGCAGGTGCTCCGCTGGGTGGTGGCGGCCAGCTTTCTCCTGGTGGCGCTATGGACGCTGAAGCCCGACCGGCTCGACGAGGACGGCACCGAACTGCCCGGGCGAGGTGCGTTCGTTGCGACCGCCATCGCGTTCTTCGTGGCCGAGATCGGTGATAAGACCCAGGTCGCGACGGTATTGCTGGCCGCGAAGTACACCCCGCTGTGGGAAGTCATCGCCGGCACCACCGCCGGCATGCTGCTGGCCAACGTGCCGGTGGTGGTGCTCGGCAGCCGTTTCGCCGACCGCCTGCCACTGCAGGCGGCGCGGCGGGTCGCTGCGGTGGTGTTTCTCGGGCTGGCGCTGTGGGTCGCGTGGTATGGCGTTGGCGGGTGAACCGCGTCGACAGCGGCGCGCTATCCTCGGTGCAGCTGCAGCAAGGGAAAATCGATGCACACCAATGAACGCAGCCTGCGCGAACGGGTGACCGCACTGCTGGCGCGGCCCGACGAGATCATGCTCGAGGCCGGCGCCGGCGGCGAGCTGCTGGTGGCGCGGCTGCGCGCGGTGATCGCCGCCCTGCTGCTGTTGTTGCCGCTGGCCAATACCCTCGCAGGCGGCTCGATCAGCGACACCCTGGTCGGTCTGGCCGCAACGGTGCTGATCAACGTTTTCGCCCAGGCCTGGCTGATGCTGGCGCGGCGGCGGCGCCGCTTCCTGTGGCTGCCGTTCGCAACTGCCGCGTTCGACGTCACCGTGACCAGCCTGGTCCTGCTGCTGCTGGCCTCGGACCAGCTGCCGGCGGGCACCAACAGCATGGTCGTGTGGTGCGGCTACGTACTGGCCATCCTGCTGACCGCGCTGCGCAACGATGGCCGCACCACCCTGTTCGCCGGCCTGCTCGCGATCATGCAGTACGGCGCGCTGGTGCTGGCGATCTTTGCGGCCGCGACATCGCCGGAGCAGCTGATCTCCAGCGATTATGGCTCGGTGACCGCCAGCGCCCAGGTGCAGCGCATGGTGCTGCTGGCGATCGTGACGGTGATCACCGCCATGGTGGTCTACCGGCTGCAGCGGCTGGTGGAGATGTCCGGCAGCGACGGCCTGACCGGCCTGCCCAACCGCACCTGGCTGCTGCACCGGATGCCGCGGCTGTTCGACGCGGCCAAGCACGATGGCGACAGCCTGACGCTGGCGCTGATCAACCTGGACCACTTCCGCCGGATCAACAGCGAGATCGGCAACCGCGCGGCCGACCGCGCGCTGTGCCAGGTGGTCGCGGTGATCGGCGAGCTGACCGACGAGAGAGAATGGCTGGTGCGGCTTCGGGGCGAGGAGTTCGTGCTGGTGCTGCGCAAGCCGCTCGGCACCGCCTGGGAGCGGGTCGATGCGCTGCGCCGGCTCGTGGCCGAGCGCGCGTTCGAGCCCGAACGCGGCGCCGAATCGATCCGTCTGAGCTTCAGCGCCGGCCTGGTCAGCTACCCGCACGACGGCCAGGACCTGTCGCAATTGCTGCGCTGCGCCGATCAGCGCCTGCAGATGGCCAAGCGCGACGGCCGCAACCGGGTGGTGGCGCGGGAAAGCTGAACCGTTCACGATTCGTGTTTGTAGAACCGGGCTCGCTCGGCTGCTCTCGTCGAAGTGCTGCAGGGAAAGCAGCCGAGCAAGCTCGGCTCTACGCGTCACCCGCCGAAGTTGTAGCCACAGTAATGGTGCACTAGGCTGCGCCGGATATTTCAGGCCGGCACCGGCCATCAGGGGACACCTACGTGGAAGCATTCAGTCAGGTCGCCTTCGGCCTGTTCGGCCTGATCGTGCTGCTCGGCATCACCTGGCTGTTCTCCAACAACCGCAGGGCCATCGACTGGCGCCTGGTCGGTATCGGGCTGGGTCTGCAGCTGCTGATTGCCGCGTTCGTGCTGCTGACGCCCTGGGGTGCGAGCGTGTTCGACGCGCTCTCGCGCGGCTTCGTCAACCTGCTCGGGTTCACCACCGAGGGCGCCCGCTTCATCTTCGGCGACTTCACCGATCCGGCGAAGTTCGGCTTCGTGTTCGCGTTCCAGGTCCTGCCGACGATCATTTTCTTCGCCAGCTTCATGGGCGTGCTGTACCACCTGGGCGTGATGCAGAAGATCGTGCAGGGCATGGCCTGGGTGATCACCAAACTGATGCGCGTATCCGGCGCGGAGACCCTGTCGGTATGTGCCAACGCGTTCATCGGCCAGACCGAATCGCCGCTGGTGGTGCGCCCGTACATTGCCAGGATGACCGAATCGGAGCTGCTGACCCTGATGGTCGGCGGCATGGCGACGATCGCCGGCGGCGTGCTCGGCGCGTACGTGATGCTGCTGGGCGGCGGCGACCCGGTGCAGCAGGCGTTCTTCGCCAAGCATCTGATCACCGCCAGCATCATGGCCGCTCCCGCGACGCTGGTCATCGCCAAGATCCTGGTGCCGGAAACCCGCGAACCGCTGACCCTGGGCAGCGTGCGCATGGATGTCGAGAAGACCACCACCAACGTCATCGACGCGGCCGCCGCCGGCGCCGCGGATGGCCTCAAGCTGGCGCTCAACGTCGGCGCGATGCTGCTGGCGTTCATCGCTTTGATCGCGCTGGTCAACGCGCCGCTGATCTGGCTCGGCGAGGTGACCGGGCTGGAAGCAGTATTCGGCCGTCCCACCGACCTGTCCGCGCTGCTGGGTTATGTTCTGTCGCCGCTGGCCTGGGCGATCGGCGTTCCGTGGCAGGACGCCGCCACGGTCGGCGGGCTGATCGGCACCAAGGTCGTGCTCAACGAGTTCGTCGCCTACATGCAGTTGGGCGAGATCGTGCGCGGCGGGGTGGACGGGGTCGGCCTGACCGACCAGGGTCGGCTGATCGCGACGTATGCCTTGTGCGGCTTCGCCAACTTCAGCTCGATCGCGATCCAGATCGGCGGCATCGGCGGACTGGCGCCGGAGCGGCGCGGCGACCTCGCCCGCTTCGGCCTGCGAGCGGTGCTCGGTGGCTCGATCGCGACGTTGATGACCGCGACGATTGCCGGCGTGCTGACTCGATTCGCATGAGTCGACCGCTTCGCGGCCTGCAAACAGCAAGGAGTGAGTAGTAACAGCGGGACGACTCGGACCTCTGCCGCCTCACTCCTTACCTCGTCACTGGCCGCACAGCGGCCGGCTCACCCTCTCCGGAACCTGCCGAGCCGCACGATGGAATCGACCAACCCCGAGGATTCATCGCGCCCGGTCGTCGTGGTGGGTTCGTTCAACGTCGACCACGTCTGGACCGTCGCCGCGCTGCCCCGCGCGGGCGAGACGCTGAGCGGCGAGTACCGCACCGGGCCCGGCGGCAAGGGCTTCAACCAGGCCACCGCGGCCGCGCGCGCCGGCGCCGGGACCACCTTCGTCTGCTCGCTTGGTGACGACGCCGGCGGCGCGCTCGCGCGTTCGCTGGCGAGCGGCGACGGGATCGAGCTGCGCGTATTGCGCAGCCACGCACCGACGGGCACCGCCGGCATCTATGTCGATGCCGACGGCCGCAACAGCATCGTGATCGGCCCGGGTGCAAATGCTGCGTTGACGCTCGGCTTCATCGACGCGCAGGGCGACTGCCTGCAGCGTGCGCGCGTGGTATTGGGGCAGCTGGAAACCCCTGCGATCGCAGTGCAGGCGGCGTTCGCGCAAGCGCGTGGGCACGGCGCGCTGACCGTGCTGAATCCGGCGCCGGCCGACGCGTGCGCGCCGGCAGCCCTGTGGGCGCTGGCGGACATCGTGACGCCCAACGAATCGGAATTCTGCACGCAGTTCGAGCGCCACCTCGGCGAGCGCCTGGATGTGCAGACGCTCGCCAGCCAGGGCGATGCCGCCCTGCACGCACTCTGCCGCCGCCTGCTGCCGCACGGCAGCGTGGTGGTCACCCTGGGCGCGGCCGGCTGCTTCGTCTCGCACGCGGCTCAGAGCTTGCGCGGGGATGCGAGCTCGCACTACCGGGTCGCCGGCGCGTCGGTTGATGCGATCGACACCACCGGCGCCGGCGATGCGTTCAACGGCGCGCTTGCGGCCGCACTGGCTCGCGATCCACACGCCGGATTCCATCAGCACGTGGATTACGCGAACCGATATGCCGCGCTGTCGACCGAATGCGCCGGCGCTGCGACGGCGATGCCGCGCGACACCGACGTCCGCGCCCGCTTCGGCGAGATCGGTGCAACAGGCACGCACTCCGCTCCACCGTAGAGCCGGGCTCGCTCGGCTGCTCTGGCGCGGGGTGAAGCCGCCGAGCAAGCTCTGTTCTACGACTCTTCAGAAACAGCCGAGCAAGCTCGGCTCTACAATGCACTCCATGCAGATCGGCCCCCACTCCATCCATCCCAGGGTGATCCTCGCCCCGATGGCGGGCGTCACCGACAAGCCCTTCCGGGTGCTGTGCAAGCGCCTGGGCGCCGGCTTGTGCGTGTCGGAGATGACCACCTCCGATCCGCGCTTCTGGCACACCGCCAAGTCGCGCCACCGCATGGACCACGTCGGCGAGCCCGACCCGGTCAGCGTGCAGATCGCCGGCACCGTCCCGGCGGTCATGGCCGAAGCCGCCCGCTACAACGTCGCGCACGGCGCGCAGCTGATCGACATCAACATGGGCTGCCCGGCCAAGAAGGTCTGCAACGCCTGGGCCGGCTCGGCGCTGATGCGCGACGAGGCACTGGTCGCGCAGATTTTCGAGGCGGTGGTCGCCGCGGTCGACGTGCCGGTGACGCTGGCGGACATCCCGCTGTTCACGCGCGTCGCAGCTCCGGCCGCGCCGCCGGATGCCGCGCCTGGCCCGGCGGCCCCGGGTCTGCCGGCGACCGGCCTCGGCCTGCCGCTCACGGTGGCCGGGGTGGTGCTGCTCGCGCTCGCCTGGACGACGCTGCGGCGGCGCTAGCCGCCCTCGCCCTCGCCCTCGCCCTCGACCTGGGGCTCGACCTCCTCCTCGACGTCCTGCTCGCCCTGCGGGTCGCCCTCCAGGTTGCCCTCGCCCTCCTGCTCGACGACGCCGGTGTCCTCCTCGCCGTCCGCGCAGCCGGCGACGCCGCCCAGGGCGAGCAGCCCGGCCAGCGCGAGCGTGGTCGTACGGGACGTTCGTCGCATGGCGCGCTCCTGCGGTCGGTGACGGTCGAGGACGCCGTACCCGCTG
>JAHWKC010000089.1 GCA_019348095.1 Pseudomonadota bacterium
TGGTCCTGCTGAGGTTGGAAAGGCGCCACCGGGCGCGTGCCGGGGCCTCTGTCGTCTCGGCGGCCCCGGCGCGCGGATCCGCCGGGAGGGATCCGCGACCCCGCGCCAGTTCGCGAGTGGAAGGCATGGTGGGGCCGGTTCAGCGCTCCACCTGGTAGGCCCGCAGCAGGCCCGCCTCCCGCGCATCGCGGATCAACCCGAAGAAATCGCGCAGGCGCTCAGGGTGGTCCAGATCGGGTACGCCGGCGTTACGGCGGCCGTCCTCGGACGGCGGACCGGCGAACGCAGGCAGTCCGCCATCGGCCGGGGCGGCCAGGCCGGCCTCCGGATGGCACTGCGCCAGCACCGAGCCGCCGAGTCGCTGCTTGCCGGCGCCCAGACCGATCAGCCATAGCTCCGAATCGTCCTCGCGCGACAGCAGCGGGGTGAGCTGCTGGCGCACGTCGAGCACCGGCGCGAACGCACTGACCACCAGCGAGACCGGCGAGACCGACTTGTGCTCGCGGCCGTCGACACGCCATTGCGCCTGCATCGACAGCGAGTCCTTGCCGACCGGGATACTGAGGTCGATCTGCGGGCACAGCTCCAATCCGATCGCCCGGACGGCGTCGTACAGCAGCGCGTCCTCGCCATCATGGGAAGCGGCGGCCATCCAGTTGGCCGACAGCTTGATCCGCTCCAGTGACTCGACCGGCGCCGCGCACAGGTTGGTGATCGCCTCGCCCAATGCCATACGCGCAGCCGCGGCGGTGTCCAGCAGCGCCAGCGGCGCGCGCTCGCCGATCGCCATCGCCTCGCCGGCGTAGCCCTCGAACCCCGCCAGGGTGATCGCGCAATCGGCCAGCGGCAGCTGCCAGGGGCCGATCATCTGGTCGCGCGCGGTCAGCCCGCCCACGCTGCGATCGCCGATGGTGACCAGGAACTGCTTGCACGCCACCGTCGGATGCGCCAGCACGCGCAACGCCGCGTCGTGCAGATCCAGCCCGCTCCAGTCCAGCGCCGGCCAGGGCGCGTCGCCCGGTCGGCGGGTGTTGCGCTGCATCTTCGGCGCCTTGCCGAACAGCAGGTCCATCGGGAGATCGATGGGGTGCAGCCGGGACTCGGGACTCGGGATTCGGGATTCGGATTGCGATGCTGCTGCTCCCTCTACCGCTTGCGGGGTGAGGGGATGCGCTTGCGAGCCATTGGCTCGCGCATCACCGAACGCCGCCGCGCTGTGCGCGGGGGCCGGGGTCGGGTTGGGGTGAGGGCGCGCGGGGTGGCTAGACGCATCGTGGCTCGATTCGCGTACGCCCTCATCCGCCCTGCGGGCACCTTCTCCCGCGAGCGGGAGAAGGGGATCGGTTGCGGCTTCGCCGTAGACGTTCTCGATAGTGGCGCCATGCCCGACCACCAGCCGCTCCTGCGCGGTCGCGTAGCCCACCACCGCGAACGGGCAGCGCTCGCGCGCGCAGATCTGCGCGAACTCCGCCACGCGGTCGGCCGGCAGGCCGAGCACATAACGCTCCTGCGACTCGTTGCACCACAGCTGCATCGGTGACAACGAGGGATCGTCATTGGGCACCTTGCTGAGGTCGATCACGCCACCCAGGCGCGAGTCGTGCAGCAACTCCGGGATCGCGTTGGACAGCCCGCCAGCACCGACGTCGTGTGCGCTCGCGATCGGGTTGTCGGCGCCCAGGGCTACGCAGCGGTCGATCACTTCCTGGCAGCGCCGCTCCATCTCCGGGTTGTCGCGTTGCACGCTGGCGAAGTCGAGCGCCTCGGCGCTGTCGCCGGAGGCGACCGAGCTGGCCGCGCCGCCGCCCAGGCCGATCAGCATTGCCGGCCCGCCGAGCACGATCACCGCATGTCCCGGCTTCAGCCCGAGCTTCTCGACCTGGATCCGATCGATGGCGCCGAGCCCGCCCGCCAGCATGATCGGCTTGTCGTAGGCACGCGTGAGCTCGACCCCGTCAGCGCTGCCTTCGCTCAGTTCGAAACTGCGGAAATAGCCGGTCAGGTTGGGCCGGCCGAACTCGTTGTTGAACGCGGCCGCGCCGATCGGCCCGTCGAGCATGATCTCCAGCGCCGGCGCCATGCGCGGATTGAGCGTGCGGCCGGGTTGCCCCTCCCACGGCTGCGGCAGCTCCGGGATGCGCAGGTGCGATACCGAGAACCCGCTCAGGCCGGCCTTGGGTTTGCCGCCGCGGCCGGTCGCGCCCTCGTCGCGGATCTCGCCGCCGGCGCCGGTGCTGGCACCCGGGAACGGGGCGATTGCGGTCGGGTGGTTGTGGGTTTCGACCTTGATGCAGAACGCCGACTCCACCATCGCCTCGGCGCGGTAGCCGCCGGTCGCGGGATCCGGGCGGAAGCGCTGGCTGGGGTAACCGGCGACCACCGCGGCATTGTCGCTGTACGCCGACAGCGTGTGCGCGGGAGTCTGCGCGTGGGTGTGCTTGATCATCTTGAACAGCGAGATCGGCCCGCCGTTCAACTGCTGCTCGCGTCCGTCGATGGTCCAGGACGCGTTGAAGATCTTGTGCCGGCAATGCTCGGAATTGGCCTGCGCGAACATCATCAGTTCGACGTCGGAGGGCTGCCGATCCAGCGCGCCGTAACGCTCGCGCAGATAGGTGATCTCGTCCTCGGCCAGGGCCAGCCCCAGCCGCGCGTTGGCCGCTTCCAGCTCGGCCAGCGCCACGCGCTCGAGCTGCCCCCGCTCCGGTTCGGCAAACAGCGCCGCGGCGGCCTCGCGGGTGTCCAGCAGCGACTGGGTCATCGGGTCGTGCAGCGCGCGTGCGAGCGCGGCGGCGGTGGCGGGATCGTCAGCCCAGCCGGCCAGGTCGAAGCGGGTGCCCCG
This sequence comes from Pseudomonadota bacterium, assembly GCA_019348095.1. Classification (GTDB taxonomy): domain Bacteria; phylum Pseudomonadota; class Gammaproteobacteria; order Xanthomonadales; family Xanthomonadaceae; genus Novilysobacter_A. Next base: position 2,843 of record JAHWKC010000089.1, read on the forward strand.
CTCGACCCGTTTCACCGGCAGGCCGGCCCCGTGCAGCAGTTCGGTGGCCTTGCTCGCCCAGGGCGACAACGTGCCCAGGCGCGGGCTGACGTAGCGCGACACCGCACCGTCGGCGCGCTCGGCCGGTGCCGCACCCGCCTGCAGGATCCGGCACAAGGCATCGGTATCGATCGCCAGCGCATCGGTCGCCGCGACCGCGTCGGGTTCGACCCAGTAGACATGCCATGCACCGAGCAGGCGGATGGTCGGGTGGAGGGCTTGCAGGCGGGCTTGGAGCCGTTCACGTCGGAACGGCGACAGGGCGGAAGCGCCCTCGAGGACCATCATGTCCGGGGAACCGTGCTACGTCGGGCCGCAGATTGTAGCGAAGCAGCCCGGCACCCGCCTGTAGGAGCGGCTTCAGCCGCGATGCCTTTGGGGATGTTGCGTCGGCCCGGACCATCCATCGCGGCTGAAGCCGCTCCTACAAGTGCTGCCGCGTCGTCGGGCTCAGGCACCGCCGGCCGGCGCGGCATCGGCATCGAGCTTGTCCAGCGCCGCGCGCAGCGCCTCCGGCGGCACGTAGCCGCCGAGCTGGGTGCCGTCCTCAGCCAGAATCATTGGCGTGCCGGTCAGGCCGACCCGCCGGCCGATGTCGTACTGCATGTTGACCGTGTTGGTGCACTCGCGGCTCGGCACCGCGCGCTCGGCCTTGGCGTCGGTCAGCGCCTGGCGTCGGTCCGCGGCGCACCAGACCGCAACCATCTTGTCGTAGTCCTCGCTGCCCAGGCCCATGCGCGGGAACGCCAGGTATTCCACCGCGATGCCCTGCGCGTTGTAGTCCTCGATCTCCTCATGCAGCTTGCGGCAGTAGCCGCATTCCACGTCGGTGAACACGGTCACGGTGTGCACCGGGTTGGCCGGCGCGAACACGATGCGCTCACTGTCGGGAATCGTCGCCAGCAGCTCCTTGCGCGCGCTGGCCAGCGCGGCTTCGCTGAGGTTCTTGCGCGCGGTGGTATCGAACAGCGCGCCGCCGCTGCCCGGCACGAACAGATAGCGGCCATCGTCGCTGACGTAGACCACCTGGCCGGCGACGATGGCTTCGCGGAAGCCCGGGATCGGCGCGGCGCCGACGTGCTCGGGGGCCACGTTGGGGTTCAGCGAGCGTAGCGCCTCGATCGCGCGCGCTTCCGGCGTGCCGGCCTCCGGCGCCTCCATGGCGGTCGGCGCCGGCGCACTGGCGGCCGGTGCGGCCTCGGTGGCAGCGCCCGGATCGGGTGCCTGGGCGCAAGCGGACAGGCTGATCGCGCCAAGCATGGCGAGGAAGGTGCGTTTCATCGATGGCGGTCCTTGCAGGAAGGGCGAAGGCGGACAGGAACTAAGATTGTGGCACGCGGCACCTTGAGCGCAGCTGACGCGGCGACGGCGGCTCGCGCGGCCGCGGCAGGCGCGCGGCGCTGCTGCCTGTTCATCCACGCGGGTGATGCCGGGCGTGCAATTGCTTGAGCTGCTCGCGCGCGACCAAGGTGTAGATCTGGGTGGTCGACAGCGAGCTGTGGCCGAGCAGCATCTGCAGCGCGCGCAGGTCGGCGCCGTGGTTCAGCAGGTGGGTGGCGAAGCTGTGGCGCAGACCGTGCGGGCTGATCTTCGCCGGGTCGATACCGGCCGCGCCGGCGTAGCGCTTTACCAGGGTCCAGAACTGCTGCCGGCTCAGCGGCTGGCCGCCGGCGCCGAGGAACAGCGGAGCCAGCGCGCGCTTGCCGGCCAGCGCCGGGCGCGCATGCGCGAGGTAACGCTCCAGCCAGTGCTGCGCCTCCTCGCCCAGCGGCACCAGGCGTTCCTTGCTGCCCTTGCCGAGCACGCGCAGCACGCCCTGGCGCAGGTTGACCGCGGTCGCCGGCAGCCCGACCAGCTCGCTCACGCGCAGCCCGCAGGCGTACATCAGCTCGAGCATCGCGCGGTCGCGCAGGCCCAGCGGCAACACGACGTCGGGCGCGGCGAGGAGTGCGTCGATCTCGCTCTCGGCCAGCGACTTGGGCAGCGAGCGCGGCAGCTTGGGCGGCACGAGCAAGGCAGTGGGGTCGTCGTGCCGGTCACCGCGACGCACGCGCCAGGCGAAGAACGCGCGCAATGCCGACAACAGCCGCGCGCTGCTGCGCGGGGAGTAGCCTTCGCGGGTGCGCCAGGCCAGGTAGTCGAATATGCCGGCGCGATCGATGCCGGCCAGTCCGCGGCCATTGCGCCAGCGCGCCAGGCCTTGCAGGTCGCGACGGTAACTGTCCAGCGTCTGCCGGGCGAGTCCGTTTTCCGACCAGATGGCCTCCAGGAACTGCTCGATCACCCCGGCATCGCCATCGGCCAGTGCCGGCAACGCCATGGCCTTGGCCCGGCGATCGGCGGGGGTGCGCGGCCTGACGGGCAGTTCTCTGGCGGGTATTGGTTTGGCCAGTACAGGCGAGCTCATTGCCGCAGCTTAGCGACTATCCTTTTGCGATGGCATCCGACCACCGCGACCACCCCTCCGGCTCCCCGGCCACCGCCCATGCTCCTTGTGCCGCGCTGATCGGCTGGCGCTGGCTGGCGCTGCTGTACGACCTGTTTCCCGCGCTCGGCCAGTGGTTTGCGGTAGGGGTGCTGAGCCTGGCGCTGCACGGCGGCGAACCGGTCCGCGCCGACACCTTGGCCGGCTGGCTGGAGCTGGCCGCGCTGTGGTCGGTCACCGGCGGATACGCGGTGCTGAGCTGGCGCCACGGCGGCCAGACGCTTGGCATGCGCGCCTGGCGCCTGCGCGTGACCGCACCCGACGGCAGCCGCCCGGGCTGGCGCGCGCTAATGCTGCGCTATGCGGTCGCAACGGCGTCCTTGTCGTTGGCCGGAGCGGGCTTCTGGTGGGCCTGGTTCGACCGCGACCGCCTGACCTGGCACGACCGCGCAAGCGGCACGCGCATGCGTCGCGAGGCGCGAGGCCGCTAACCCGTTTTGGGCCGTCGCAGTAGCCAACCGGTTTGCTGTGGCTTGACGCAGATTCATTGGCGTTGCTATGCAAACGCGACGGCAACGGCAGGATGGCTCCCGACTTCGCGGGAATGACGGCTCAGGGCGCCGCGATCAGCCCGAGCGCTGCCTGAACAGAAATGCCGACACCGCGATCATGATCAGCGTCGGCAACGCATAGGCGATGCGGTAGTCGAACTTGTAGACACTCGCCAACTGCACGAACTGCGTCTGCAGCAACCAGAAACCCAGCGCGAACACGATGCCGACGAACAGTCGCTTGCCCATGCCACCGCTGCGCAACATGCCGAACGCGAACGGGATCGCCGCCAGCACCAGCGCCAGTACGTTGAGCGGATAGAACCAGCGGCCCCAGTAGTGCTCCTGGAACTCGCTGGCATCGAGCCGGTTGCGCAGGCGGTAGTCGATCGCGGCCTGCAGTTCGCGCGCCGAGAGATAGCGCGGTCGGTCGATGTCGGCGCTCAGCGCGGTGGCGTCCAGGCGCGATTCCCAGCGCTCCTCCTCGACATGGGTCTGGCTCACCGAGCGCTCGTCGAAGTAGGTCCGGGTGACATCGCGCAGCAGCCAGCCGCCGGGGCGGTGCTCGGCGATCCTGGCCAGCGCCAGCGACTGCAGGCGACCGTCGTCGGCGAATTCGTACAGGCGCACGTTGCGCAGTTCCAGCCAGCGGTCCCCGCCGTCGTCGTGCTCCTGGCCTTTGCGACGAAGACGGACCTGGCGCGCGGGTACGTCGCGGTGGCGCTGCCGCTCGGGGCCGTGCTGCTGCTGCTCGGCCGGCTGCTCGGGCGGTTCTGGTTGCACCGGCGGCGCCGGCGAGGGCGATCGCCGCGGCCACCTCGGCCAGCGGCAGGTCCGCGACCACGTGCAGCAGCACGACGTCGCGCTGCTCGGGCGTGAGCCGGGCCAGGATCGCCTCGACGTTCCGGCTGCTCAGCGCCGCGAGCGCGTCCTCCTCGCCGTCGCCTCCGGGGTGGTCCCAACCGGGAGGCAGCGGCTCCGTGACGGGGCGGCGGTAGCGCCGCCGCCAGGTGTCGAGGACCCGCCGGTGCGCGATGGTGAACACCCACGAACGGAACTGCTCCTCCCCACCCTCGAAGGAGCCCAGGCTGCGGAACACGGCCAAGAACGTCTCGGAGGCCACGTCGTCGGGTTCGCTGGCACCGCGCAGGCGCAGGTAGCCGGTCACGACTCCGGCCAGGTCGTCATACAAGCGGGCGAAGGCCCAGCCCGCGCCGGCCTGGGCCGCGACGAGGACGTCGTCGAAGCCGGTGCCGGCCGGCGCGGCGCCGATGACAGCTGGGAGCGTCGGGAGCTCGGGCAGGCTGCCCACTGCGCCGATCGCGGAGATGCTCATCAGCGCTGCCCGAGGCGCAGGGCCGCCTGGTAGGCGTCCTTGGCCCGCTCCACCACGGAGATGTTCGCCTGGTAGCCGCGCTGCGCGATCATCAGCTGGGTCATCTGGTCACTGAGGTCCATGTCCGGCATGCGGACCATCCCGTTCTCGTCCGCGAGCGGGTGGTCGGGGGAGTGCATGAGGCGACCCTCGGCGTTGCCGAAGACGACCCCCGCGACGCGGACACCGCCGGCGCCGCCGTAGTTCTCCGCCTGCGCGACGATCATCCGCGACTGGAAGGCCGCCTCGTCGGTGCGGCGGGCGGTGTTGAGGTTGGAGATGTTGTCGGAGACCGCGTCGAGCCACTTGCGGGTGGCGAGCAGTCCGGAGCCGGCGACCTGGAACGCCGCGAACATGGCCATCAGGCACCGCCGATCGCAGTGCGCAGGCCGTTGAACTTGTTGGTCAGCGCGGTGATCGCCAGCTCGTAGCGCAGCCCGGTCTCCTGGGCGGCCAGCGTCTCCTGGTCGAGGTTGACGTTGTTGCCGTTGGTGTTGGTCGGCTCGAGCGAACGGGCGACCGTGCCACCGTTGATCTGCGGCGTCTCCCCGTTGCGGAGGGCTCCCCGCAGCGAGCCCTCGAAGTCGACCCGGCCGGCGAGGAAGCCGGGGGTGTTGACGTTGGCGATGTTGTCCGCCGTGACGCGCTGGCGCTGGGCGAGCCCCGAGAGACTGGCGTGCAGCGCGGCGGGCGTGATCTCGCCGATCATGGGGCGGGTCGCCGACGGGTGCAGCAGGACACGTTCGACCTCCGGATAGGCGGAAGAAGCACTCGCGAGCAAGTGCGGGGTCGCCGATCCGTGGCGAAGGTGGTGCTCTCCGTGCACGTGTTCCATCGGCACCGGAGCGCTGGTGCCTGACCGCATGTCCGCCACGCGAGGGACACGCGAGTCGTGCGCGACGCCGGTGACCGGTGTGACGAGCGGTGACCTGGCCGTGTCCGGCGACCGCTGGGTCCGCCGAGTCGGCAACTTCCCGTGCGTCGTTTCCGACCGAGCCACGATCTCCGGCAACAGGTG
>JAHWKC010000008.1 GCA_019348095.1 Pseudomonadota bacterium
AGTGGCGTCACCGTGATGACGTCTTCCTCGCTGAAGGTGCCCATGCGGGTCAGGCACATCAGCCGCGGCTTGCCGTTGATCTCAGCGCTGCACGAGCCGCACTTGCCGGCCTTGCAGTTCCACCGCACGGCCAGGTCCGGCGCCTGCGTCGCCTGCAGCCGGTGGATGATGTCGAGGACGACCTCGCCCTCGTTCACCTCGACCAGGAAGTCCTCGAGCTGGCCGCCGTTCTCGTCGCCGCGCCAGACCCGCAGACTTGCCTCGTAGCTCATTCAGCTCTCCTCGAAGATCTGGGCCAGGTCATCGGGCATCACGGGCAGCGGCTTGCGCGACAGCGAGATGTCCTCGCCGTCGGCGGAGCAGATGACATTCACGGTCGCCCACTCGTCGCGCGGGCCGGGGAAGTCGTCGCGGGTGTGCCCGCCGCGGCTCTCCTCGCGCTCGAGCGCCGCCTTCGCGATGCACTCCGACACGCGCAGCATGTGCGGCAGGTCCAGGGCCAGGTGCCAGCCCGGGTTGTACTGCCGGTGGCCCTCCACGGTGAGCGCCTTCGCGCGCACCTTCAGCTCCTCGATGCGCACCAGCGCCTGCTCGATCTCGGCGGCCGTCCGGATGATGCCGACCAGGTCGTTCATCGCCGTCTGCAGCTCCTGGTGGATCGTGTACGGGTTCTCGCCGCCCTCGCGCGCGAACGGCGCCAGCGCCGCCTGCGCCGCGTCGGTGATGGCCTCCTCGCGCAGCAGGCCGGAGGGGGCGCTGCGGGCGCGCTCGGCCGCCGCCGCGCCGGCCCGGCGGCCGAACACCAGCAGGTCCGACAGCGAGTTGCCGCCGAGCCGGTTGGAGCCGTGCATGCCGCCGGCGACCTCGCCCGCGGCGTACAGCCCGGGCACGACCGCTGCCGCCGTCTCCGGGTCGACCTCGACGCCGCCCATGACGTAGTGGCAGGTCGGCCCGACCTCCATCGGCTCGGCGGTGATGTCGACCTCGGCCAGCTCCTTGAACTGGTGGTACATCGACGGCAGCCGCTTCTGGATGTACTCCGCGTCGTGCCGCGAGGCGATGTCGAGGAAGACGCCGCCGTGCGGTGAGCCGCGGCCGGCCTTGACCTCGCTGTTGATGGCGCGGGCGACCTCGTCGCGCGGCAGCAGCTCGGGCGGAGTCACCCAGCCTTCATCGATCAGTTGCTCCAGCACCACCAGGTGCGACAGCGCGAACTTGCCGCCGAACAGCGGCTCGAACGCGCCGCCCTCGTGCAGGTACTCGAGCAGGTCGCGCAGGCCGCTGAGGTACACCGCGTCCTTGGTCAGCCCGCCGCCGCGGCGTGCACGCACGGCCACGTCGAATGCATCGCCGGTCGGCAGGCCGTGCTCCTCGTGCAGGCAGTGGAAGATCGCCGGAACGTCCTGGCCATGCATGGCCATCTCGATGGCGAGCACGCGCGCGGCCAGCACCCGCAGGCGTTCGGCCGGCAGGTAGCCGGCAAGGAACTCCGAAAGCACGCCGATGCCTTCCTGCAGCGCGTCGTAATGCGCCAGCCCGACCTCCAGCTGCCGCAACGACTGCCTGCGGCCGTTGTGCCGGGTCACCACGTGGGTGCCGATCTCGTGCTGGATCAGCGGCTGCACGCGCGCGCGCGGCACGCGCAGCTTGCCGTCGATGTAGAACCTGCCGTGCGAGACCATCATCAGCGAGTTGAGGTCGTCATCGACCACCACCTCGGCCTCGAACCCCGGCGCCTGTTCGCGATACCAGTCCAGCTCGGCGTGGACTGCCTCGAGCACCTCGTCGATGCCGGTGTCGTCCTGTGGCACCGGGCCGGTCTCGACGGTATCGAGGATCTCGCGCGCGAGCTTCAACAGCCGCGGCTCGACCCCGCCGAACAGGTCGATGCTGGCATTGACGAAGCCGTCGGTGCCACGCAGCCGGACCAGCTCGATCTGGCGGTCGAGCTCGCGCTGCTTCTCCGACAGCAGCCCCTGCAGCAGGGCCGATTCGACGTCCTCCATCGGCAGCGCCAGCAGGGCCTCGCGCGCGGCGTGCAGGTCGATGTCCAGGTCGAGGTACTCCAGCAGCGGGACCGCGGTGCGGCCGCTGTCCTCGAAGCTGCGCCACAGCGTGTCGTTGTGGATCGGCGACAGCGCCAGCAGCCAGTCGATCTCGCCGTCCATCCGCGCCAGCGCGGCATCGACCCGCGCCGCGACCGGCGGCAGCGGGCGCGCGTCGACGGTCCCGCTCAGTGACACCGCAGGAACTCCCCGCGCACCGCGTCCACCGCATGCCGCAGGCCGGCACGAAAATTCTCGATCACCGCGATGTCGGCCTGCGCGGTCCACTCGTCCATGTAGACCTTCTTGTACTCCAGCGATATCGCGCAGACCTTGTCGCCGTAGGTCGCATGCAGCCATTCGGGGAAGTGCCCGCCGCCTTCGTAGCGCACGTTCTCGCGCACGTCCGGAGTGCGGCCGGCGACCTTCGTCGCGCGCAGTTCGCGGGCGAAGCGTGCGACCGCATCGCCGAAGCGCGCAGGGTCCAACGTGGTCACGCCCAGGTCGATCTCGGGATTGGCGGCCGGATCGGCCGGCGCCGCCGCGGGCCCGTCTCGCCGGTGGTTGTAGCTGTGGATGTCCAGCAACAGCACGCAGCCCCAGCGCGCGGTCATCGCGTCCACCAGCGCCCCGATGGTCGTGTAGAAACGGTCGTAGTAGGCCAGCGACTGCTCGAGCTCGGACTGCGGCGGTGCGGTCTGCCAGACCTCCAGGTCCCAGGTGTCGGCCGGATTGGTCGAGATCGCCAGGTCGCGCGGCCGGTTCAGATCACACTGGAACCGTGAGGCGTGTACCCGCACCTGCACGTCGCCGACGGTGGTCAACACCCCGGTCAGGGGGTCCTCCTCGCGCCGGCGGTCGGCCTCGGAGATTGCCATCCACTGCCGCAGCGAGTCGCGCACGGTGTGGCCGTCGTGGATGGCCGTGGCGATGACCGGGCCGTCGCCGAGGGTGATCTCCCAATCGGGGGTACGGCGATCCTCGGCGGGGATCGCCTTGGATAGATGCGCCTCCGATAGCTGCGCCTGGGACAGATGCGTGTGCGCGTCGTGGTCGGTGTTGCGGGCCTGCGGCATGCTTTCAGGTTCCGGTCGTCGGCCGATTTCCGGTCGGCGGCATGGTCCCATCGGCGGCATGAGCTGTTCGTGATAGTTCGGCCGCGGCGGCTCGCTTTGAGCGGGATGCCAAGCCCGCACGACTGGTTGCATTCAGTCCCTGTTGCGGCCGCCGCAGCGTCGCCCTCACCGCACGTCGCGGGGCGTCGGCTGCGATAGGCGAGGCTCGATCGCTTGGTCCGGCCGGATGCCCGCGGGTTGCACCTGGCGGCCGGGTTAACTAGCCTGCCGGGGTACCAACGCTCTGGCGCCGTGAATGTCACCGGCGTATTCCCTCCCTTCTCCTAGTCGAGGTTTCCCCATGGAGATCGCCGATCGGCGTGTCGCAACGATCCACTACACCCTCACCAACGAAGCTGGCGAGGTCATCGACCAGTCCCCGCCGGAAAGCCCGCTGAGCTACATGCACGGCGCCGGCAACATCGTGCCTGGCCTGGAAAAGGCGCTGGCCGGCCATAAGCCAGGCGACACCGTGAAAGCCGAGGTGGTCCCGCAGGAGGGCTATGGCCCGCGCCACGACGGACTGGTCCAGACGGTGCCGCGCAGCGCGTTCCAGGGCGTGGAGTCGGTCGCACCGGGCATGCAGTTCGAGGCCCGCACCGAGCGCGGCCCGCTGCTGGTCACCGTGACCAAGGCCGACGAGCAGGAGGTCACGGTCGACGGCAACCATCCGTTGGCCGGACAGAACCTGCACTTCGCGGTCGAAGTCGCCGATGTGCGCGATGCCACCGAGCAGGAACTGCAGGACGGACAGGTCACCAACGGCGCCGGTTCGCCCGCGGCCGACCCATCGGCGGCGTAATCGCGTCGGTGCTCGCACAGTAACGAGGAAGCCCGCGCAAGCGGGCTTTTTCTTGTCTGTTCAAAAAGCGGGTGCGGAAGTGCTCCTGTAGGAGCGCCCCATTGGCGCGATCGCTTTACTACGCGGCTCGCCCGCTCTACAAACCCGCCCCGACGATGCAGCGCCACTCACCGCCCATGCACCCGCTCGGTCGCTACGATCCAGCGGTCGCTGGTGCACTGCCGATGCGGGATACATCGAAACGACATGACGGTCCTGAAGCTCGCCACCTTCAATATCAACGGCATCCGCTCGCGGCTGCCGGCCCTGTTGGAGTGGCTGGGTAAAGAGTCGCCTGACATCGTCTGCCTGCAGGAGCTCAAGGCGGACGACGAGGCCTTCCCGATCGCCGAGATCCGTGAGGCCGGCTACGGCGCGATCTGGCACGGGCAGCGCTCCTGGAACGGCGTCGCGGTGCTCGCCCGCGGCATGGACCCGATCGAGAGCCGGCGTGGGCTGCCCGGCGACGACAGCGACACCCAGAGCCGCTACCTCGAAGCGGCCGCGCATGGCGTGATAGTCGGCTGCCTTTACCTGCCCAACGGCAACCCGCAACCGGGACCGAAGTTCGACTACAAACTCGCCTGGTTCGAGCGGCTGATCGAGCACGCCGCCGCGCTTCACCACAGCGGCTACCCGGTGGTCCTGGCCGGCGATTACAACGTGGTGCCGACCGACGAGCTGGACATCTACAGTCCACGTTCGTGGAAGAAGGACGCATTGCTGCAGCCGGAAAGCCGCGAGTGCTACGCCCGCCTGCTCGCGCAGGGCTGGACCGACGCGCTGCGCGCGCGATACCCGGACGAGCGCATCTACACCTTCTGGGATTACTTCCGCCAGCACTGGGAGCGCGATGCCGGCCTGCGCATCGACCACCTGCTGCTGAGCGCCGAGCTCGCGCCGCGGCTCAAGGACGCCGGCGTCGACCGTTGGGTACGCGCGAAGACCAAGCCGAGCGACCACGCCCCGACCTGGGTGACCCTGGACATGAGCGGCCGCAAGCGGCGCCCGGCCGGCAGGCGACCGGTGCAGCCAGCCCGATAACCAGCGCTTGGCCGCGCGTCCGCCAGCCGCAGCGGAGCAAGCTCCGCTCTACGCCCGCCCGTAGTGCCGAGCTTGCTCGGCAGCCAGGCAGAGCACCAGCCGCGCATGCACCGCCCACGCACCCCCGGCGCTGCTTGAACCCGCCGCGAGGGCGCCCCTGCCGGAAATTGTTTCCGCCGACGGCAACAAATCACCGCAAGCTTTTTACGGCCTTGTCACTGCGCTGCATGGATCATCGGCGCTGGATCGAACGAACTCGAGCAGGTCGGCCCCCACCGATCCAGGCGTTCTGCCCCACCCCGGTCGCGAGGCGCGCAACACCTCTTCGTGAACCGATGCGACCAGCGCCCATGCGCGCCGCCCGGTCACGAATATTGGACCTGTCGCATTGAATCACCCAGGACGGCCGCACATCCGCTCGAGCCTTCGCTCCTTCATCGACCCAGCGCGCCGGTCCGCCCATGACCGTCACCGCTCGGCGGCACGCCTAACCCACCACGGAGAACGTATCCATGACTACACCTCCACAAAACCAGCCCGGACGCGTCGAACCGGGTGGAGCCTCGCGCAGCGACGGCCGCGCCGACCGCAGTGAGCTCAGGGATTCCGCCCAGGATCTCGCCGGCCAGGCAAAGACCGAAGGGAAAGCCCGCATCGACGACATGCGCGGCACCGCCGCCGACAAGCTCGACAAGCTCGCCGACAGCGTGCAGGCGGCCGCCTCCGAGCTGAAACAGGACGACATCGGGCACCTGTCCGATTACGTGTCGAGTTTCGCCGACAACATGACCCGGTTCTCCCGCAGCATGCGCGAGAAAAGCGGCGACGAGATCGTGCGGGAAGTCGGCCAGCTCGCTCGCCAGCATCCGGCGATGTTCATCACCGGCAGCATCGCTGTCGGTTTCGGCCTGGCCCGGTTCGCACGTGCTTCGCAGCCATCCCAGGCGCAGTCCACAGCGCTGCAGGACAGCACCGGCTATTCGACATCGACCGGCTATTCGTCCGCGAGTCCCTCGGCCGCCGGCACCGGTGCGAGTGGCAGTGGTGCGACCGATTTCTACAGCGGTTCCGCCCGCAATCCCGGCTCCACCGGCCAGACCGGCGCCGGCTCCCGAAGCGACGACGACCACCCCTACTCCGGCAGCAGCCCATCGGGCTCCTCGCCAGGCACCCCAGGAGGGATCCACTGATGAACGCACAACCCAACACGAACAGAACGCACGACCCGCAAGCCGGGACCCGCGCGCAAGCCGGCAACGGCCACGCCCAGACCGGCAACGGCCATGCCCAGACCGGCGATCCCTCCTTCGGCGTCCTGCTCAGGGAACTGGCGCACGAAGTGCCGGCCCTGCTGACCAAGGAGGCCGCGCTGGCCAAGAGCGAAATGCGTGAAAACCTCCGTGCCACAAAGGAGGGCGTCGCCGCGGTATCCACCGGTGGCGCGGTGGTGCTGGGCGGCTTCATCGTGCTGCTGATGGCGGCGGTGTACGCGTTGAGCAACGTGATGGCGCCGTGGCTGGCGGCGTTGCTGGTCGGCGCGGCGGTGATCGTGGTCGGCATGATCATGGTCTCGGCCGGCCGCAAGAAGTTCCAGGCGCAGTCGCTCCGGCCCGACCACACCATGAGCTCCCTGCACAAAGACCGGGACGCTGTCCGCGGGAGGACCCAATGAACACTCGAGACAGTATTCGCACGCAATCGCAGAAAGACCCCGCCCAACTCGAACGCGAGATCGATCGGCAACGTGACCACATCGGCGAGCTGATCCAGGCGCTGGAGCACAAGATGTCTCCGGGCCAGATGTTCGAGCGGGCACTGAGCTACGGCAAGGGCGGTGGTCGCGAGTTCGCCAGCAACCTCAGCGATACCGTCCGGGCCAACCCGGTGCCGACGCTGCTGACCGCGGCCGGCCTGGCGTGGCTGTACGCCGGCCAGGGCAAGCGGCCGGCCGATCGTTACGGCACCACCCAGACCACCGGGCACGTCAGCGGCAGCCAGCACAAGTCGCATGTCGGCGAGCGTGTAGGGCAAATGCGCGCGGGCATGTCCGAGAAGGTGGGCTCGGCCCGGCATCGCATCGGTGAATCGGCCCATGGCGCGATGGATTCGGCCCGGCACCAGGCCCAGCGGGCGAGCGCCGGCTATCGGGACATGCTCGACAACAACCCGATGGCACTTGGAGCGATCGGCATCGCCGTGGGCGCGCTGATGGGAGCCATGCTGCCTTCCACCCGCAGGGAAGACCAACTGATGGGCGAGGCCAGCGATCACCTCACCGAAGAAGCCAAGCACAAGGCCCGCAGCGGCATGGACCAAGCCGTTCAAGCCGGGCGCGAGGCGACCGAGCCGGCCGCGCATGCCGGTGGCCAGCACCGCAGCAGCCAGAGCCAGAGCCAGACGCAGAGCCAGACGCAGCCGCCGGGCATGGGCAACAGCCCGACCAGCGGCCTGAGCCAGCTCTAGCCGCCAGGCCCCTCGAGGCCTGTCTGGCGAGGGCCCAGCGGCAACCGGGACCCGCTCCACCTCGGGGCGGGACCCGGCGCTGGTCGGCCTCAGAACAGCGCCAGATAAGCGAAGACCAAAGCTGCGATCGATGCGGCCGAGGCCACCAGTACCACCACCCCATCGCGCACCATCAGCCCGAGCCCCAGCAGCCCGATCGCCGCGAACGGCGCGCTGCTGGCAAAGGGCATCAGCTCCAGCGGCGGCACGGTGGCCGCCAGCAGGATGCACAGCAGTGCGGCGATGTGGATGAATGGCTCCCGCGCCGCCCAGCGCACCCGCGGGTGCACGCGCTTGTCCACCCAGCGCGCGGCCGGTAGCACGTGGTTCATCGCCTTCTCGACCCGCTCGCCACTGGTTGAGCGCTGGTGCAGGAAGGCCGGCAGCCAGAAGTGCCGGCGGCCAAACAGCAGTTGCAATGCACTCAGCACCACGATCAGCGCCAGCGAGGTCGGCAGGCCCGGGATCGCGCCGATGGGCGAGATCTCGATGATCGCCGGCACCAGCAGGAACGGGCCGAACCCGCGCTCGCCGAGCGCATGTTGGATGTCCTGCACCGACACTCGCGCTTGCGCCTGGCCCAGCTCGACCAGGCCCTTGACGACCCGGGTCAACCCGTTTTCATCGTCCTCGCGTGGGCCGTCGCCGGCTTCAGCCATCGTGTCGTCTGCCTCGGATTGAACGTTGCGGTCGGTCCCGATCGGGTCCGCAGGCAACACAATGAACGGGGGAGCCTCCCGCGCGCGTGAAAGCACAGGCCCGTTTCCGCGGCCACAGCACACGCACGGATTTGCGCCGTACGCCCTGACAAGGTGAATGCACGGCGCCGCGACGGCGTGTGCGGTCGAATGCAGGCCTGCCGGAAGTCTTCGCGCAACAGGGGACTACATGCAAGCCACGGTCGAAGCGCCCGCTCCACGAGGGTTTTCCTGAATGACCACCAGACTGCAATGGCTGTCGCTGCAGATCGTGCGGCGGCTCTGGTTCCGCGCCACCGCGTTCTCGGTCATGGCGGTGGTGACAGCGCTGCTGGCGGCGTTCGTGACGCCCTACATCCCGGCCGATATTCCCGCCAAGATCGGCTCCGATGCGGTTGACGCACTGCTGGGCATCATCGCCGCCAGCATGTTGTCGGTGACGATCTTCTCGCTGAGCACCCTGGTGTCGGCGTACGCCTCGGCCACCAGCCACGCCACCCCCCGCGCGACCCGGCTGCTGAGCGAGGACAACACCGCGCAGAACGCATTGGCCACCTTCGTCGGCTCGTTCCTGTTCAGCCTGGTCGGGATCATCGCCCTGCAGACCGGCCTCTACGGCGAACGCGGACGGGTGGTGCTCTACGTGGTCACGCTGGTGGTGATCGCGCTGATCGTGGCCACGCTGCTGCGCTGGATCGACCACGTTTCCAAGCTCGGCCGCGTCGGTGAGACCACCCAGCGGGTCGAGAAAGCGGCGGCACGCGCGCTACGCCATCGGCACCAGCGGCCATACCTGGGCGGGCAGCCGCTCACCGATCCGCGCAGCCGCCCGGACGACGCGCTCGCCATCTGCGCGGACCGCTACGGCTACGTCGCGCACATCGACATGTCCGCCCTGCACGAGATCGCCGGCGACGGCCCGGCGCGCATCTTCGTCGATGCTCTACCGGGGAGCTATGTCGACACCTCGCGCGCACTGGCCTGGCTGGACGGCCGGCATACCCCGGAGGCGGTCGCAGCCGTCCGCGAGGCCTTCACCGTGGGAGAGGTGCGCTCGTTCGACCAGGACCCGCGGTTCGGCGCCGCGGTGCTGGCCGAAATCGCCTCGCATGCGCTGTCGCCCTCGCTCAACGACGCCGGCACCGCGATCGACGTGCTGGGGCGCGCCACGCGGCTGCTGGCGATCTGGGCGGAGCCGCCACCGCAGGACGCCGGCGACATCCGCTATCCGCGCATCCACGTCCCGCCGATCCTGCTGGCGGACCTGTTCGACGACGTCTTCACCCCGATCGCCCGCGATGGCGCCGGGAGCGTGGAGGTCGGCATCCGCCTGCAGAAGATGTTACGCGTGCTGGCGGGCCTCGGCCCGAACTACCGCGCGGCGGCACGACACCACTCGACGCTGGCCCTGGCGCGCGCCGAAGCGGCACTGAGCCTGGAGGACGACCGCCGACGCGTGCGCGAGGCCGCCGACCAGGTCCAGGCGGAACCCCTCGGCCCCACCCGCGCCGGTCTGTCGTAGGCCGGGCGACAAGCACCGCAGAACGCGAATCAACACCTTCGGATCGAATCCGGACATCGGCTGCGAATCGACTGGCGCGCCGAAGCGACTATGTAGGCCGCGTGCGCGGGAACGGTCGCAGCAGCAGCCCCGGGCATCGCCATCAATCCCGCTCGTCGGCTTCCTCGCGTCCCTGCTGGCGGATGATGGCTTCCTCGCGCGCGTCGCGGATCGACCACTCCACCGCCTTGACGTCGGCGCGGCGCTCATCGAACACGAACCGTCCGGTCAAGGCCGTGTCCGGCTGCAGCTCGCCCTTCTCGTAGAGCGCCCACATCTCCTCGCCGAAGTGGGTGGTGCCGAGTTCCGGCGCGAAGCGGGCGAGGCTGTCGCGCAGGTTGTGCACGTCGCGCAGCAGCATCGCGCGCGCGGCGTTGTTGCCCGCGGCGCTGACCACCTGCGGGAAATCGATGATCACCGGGCCGTCCGGCGCAACCAGCACGTTGTATTCCGACAGGTCGCCATGGATCAGCCCCAGGCACAGCATCCGCACCACGTCGCGCACCAGCCGCTCATGGAACGAGCGCGCCAGCTCCGGGGTGAGGTCCACCTCGGCCAGCCGCGCGGCGTTGCCATCGGCATCGGTGACCAGGTCCATCAGCAGCACGCCGTGGAAGTAGCCATGCGGCCGCGGCACGCAGACACCGGCGTCTGACAGCTGGTAGAGCGCGTCGACCTCGGTGTTCTTCCAGGCGGTTTCCTGCTCGCGGCGGCCGAACTTGCTGGCCTTGCCGATCGCGCGCGCCTGGCGGCTGCCGCGCACCTTGCGGCCCTCCTGGTACTGCACCCGCGCTTGGAAGCTGCGCTGCCCCATGTCCTTGTAGACCTTGGCGCACAACACCTCCTCGCCGCGGCGCACCACGTAGACCGATGCCTCCTTGCCGCTCTTGAGCGGCCGCATGACCTCGTCGATCACGCCGTCCTCGACCAGCGGTTGCAGGTCCCTGGGGGTTTTCATCGATTCAACGGCACCGGCAGCGAAAGCTCATCGCGCCATTATGGGCCATGCGCCGCGACATGCACCCGAGGGCGCGCACCCGGCCGTTGCGCCAGCGACGTGGGATTCCGGGCTAATGGCTATTGCCGCACCACCCGGTTGCGCCCCGCCCGCTTGGCCGCGTACATGGCGCGGTCGGCACGCGCCACCGTTTCGGTCACCGTCTCACCCGGGCGATGTTCGGTCACCCCGGCCGAGAAGGTCAGCGGCACGGCTTGGTCCAGCGGCAGCACGCGGATGGTTGCGAGCAGGCGCTCGACACTTGCCTGCGCCTCCGGCGCCCGGGTATCGGGCAGCAACAGCAGGAACTCCTCGCCACCCCAGCGCGCGATGGCGTCGCCCGAGCGCAGCGTCGCCTCGGCCTCACGCGCGAATGTGCGCAGCACCTCATCGCCGCCGCCATGGCCGTGCCGGTCATTGACACACTTGAAGTGGTCGAGATCGATCAGCGCGATGCTGAACGGGTGACCGCTGCGCTGGAAACGGCTCTGCTCCTGCGCCAGACGCTCCTGCATGTGCCGGCGGTTGGCCAGCGCGGTCAGCTCGTCGTGGGTCGCGAGCCGCTGCACCTCGGCGAGGGCGGCAGTCAGCCGGGTGCGCTGCGAACGCAGCCGGGTGCGCAGCGATGACAGCCGCGCCGCCACCAGGGAGATCGCCGGCAGCAGGATCATGATCATCATCACGTTGGTCAGGTCGATCCGCAGCTCGGCGTGGTCGAGCGCCCAGGTGCCGGAGCCCGGCCGTGCCGCGTGCAGCGCGGCCGCCACAGCGATAAGGCTGGTCAGGGCGAATACCGTCAGCCAGAGGATCCGGCGCCAGCTCAGCGAGAACGCCCCGAAGGTGAAGATCAGCAGCAGCGGCAGCAGCGTCACGCTGCGCGCCGGCCCGCAGATCACGTAGCCCCACTCCACCGCTACCACGCCCAGCACGATCTGTGCGGCGGTCAGGCCCGGATCGGCCAGGTGTTCGCTCCATCCGCTGCGCAAGGCGATGTAGACCACCAGCTGCGCGACCACCAGGAAGCCGCACCAGGCGATGAAGCTGGCCGGGTAGACCCAACCCTGGCGAGAGCCGACCCACAACACCGCGGCGCTGCCGAGGTACACCAGCACCGATATCAGCCACTGGGCGATGCGGATCCGGCGCCGCGGATCGTGGCTCAGCACGGCATCGGCCAAGCGACGGACGCCGGCGCAGCGCAGCGCCACCGCTGCGGCCCCGGGATCGGTGTCGCCCTCTGGCAGCTCGACCACATCACCCCCGGCCGCACCGCGCCGCGGCGGCAGCGGCATCATGTTTCCCAATCTGCCTTCTTCATTCTGCGGCAGGACATGTCCGGTCACGGTTCGCGCGGCATTCGATTCCATACGCGCTGGTTGCCAGCTCGGATGCAGGTGGTCTGACCGCAGCCGGCCCGAGCGGTTCAGCGGCTGGGGCGCCGACAGGTGCCTGCCGGGCCATCGTAGCAGCGGCCCATGGCCGCGAGCTCTTCGCTCAGGCCGCGGAACAGTCGGGGCCGATGCAGACCGAGCCCAGCGGCGCAATTGCCGTTCGCCGGCCGGGTCGGAAAGCATCGCGGCCATGGGCCGCTCCTACAGAGGCGAGGACGTGACCCGTAGAGCCGAGCTTGCTCGGCTTGGTGCCGTGCAGCGGAGCCCGGCCGGACGCCACGCAGTGGTCGCGCGGTGGTCGCGCGGTGGTCGCGCGGTGGTCGCGCGGTGGTTTGGCAAGTTTGGAGCTGTCCGCGTCCGTATGTCACTGTCGCCACTCCCCCGCTGTCCCGAACTCCGCCGTGGACTACCAGCAGATCCTCGAACAGATCCATGCCGAGATCGTGCCCACGCTGCCGCAGGGGCGCATCGCCGACTACATTCCGCAGCTGGCGCATGTGAACCAGCGCAGCTTCGGCATGGCGGTCTGCGATACCCAGGGACGCTTCGCAAGCGTCGGCGATGCCGACGAGCGGTTTTCCATCCAGAGCATCTCCAAGGTATTCACCCTGACCCTGGCGATGCAGCGCGAGGGCGAGCGGCTGTGGCAGCGCGTCGGCCGCGAGCCATCGGGCACCTCGTTCAACTCGCTGGTGCAGCTGGAATTCGAGCTCGGCATCCCGCGCAATCCCTTCATCAACGCCGGTGCGCTGGTGGTGACCGACGTCGTGCTCTCGCACCTGGGCGACGCCAAGGCCGCGCTGCGCGAGTTCGCACGCCGGCTCAGCGGGGCCGCGGACGTGGACTACGACTATTCGGTGGCGGCTTCGGAGGCCCGGCTCGGCTACCGCAATTCCGCGCTGGCGAACTTCCTCAAGAGTTTCGGCAACCTGGAGAACCATCCCGAAGCCGTGCTGGATGCCTATTTCCACCACTGCGCACTGGCGATGAGTTGCGGCGAGTTGTCGCGCGCCTTCATGTACCTGGCGCGGCACGGCAGCAACTCCGACGGTGCGGTGATCACGCCGGGCCAGACCAAATACATCAACTCGCTGATGCTGACCTGCGGCACCTACGATGCGGTGGGTGACTTCGCCTATCGGGTCGGCCTGCCCGGCAAGAGCGGCGTCGGCGGTGGCATCGTCGCGGTCATGCCCGGCATGTTCAGCGTGTGCGTCTGGGCACCGGGGCTCAACGCCAGTGGCAATTCGCTGGCCGGCACCCGTGCGCTGGAACGGTTCGCCACGCTGACCGGGCAGTCGATCTTCTGAATCGGCTGGAGGTCGCGATGCTGAAGCTCCGCCAACGAAACGCCGGCTCGGGTGCCTGAACGCGCGCGGGTTGACCGTGCTGTCACGCCGCCGGTAGTAGATTCGCGTCGTCGGAGCAACAAGCTAGCGGGCTGAGGTCCGAGGCGAACCGCTCCGACACGGAAGGCTCAGCCGGCGAAGCGCTTCATTTTCGCCACTGGGCCTTCTCTGTTTTTGCGCGCCTGTCGCGGCGCTTGGCGCGTGTGATCTCGTTCCTGACGTTGTCCAGCATTACTCCCCGCATGTCTGATGTTGCTTCGGCACCTGGACCATCGGACTGCTGTTCGTGACCTTGCGCCGACATCGGTTTGCCCATGATCGCGGCATCGCTGCAGCGGAGGACGCAAGCATGAATTCCAGAACCGTCGTGATCACCGGTGCTTCCAGCGGCTTCGGCCGCGGCACTGCGCTGAGGCTCGCCGCGCAGGGCTACAACCTGGTGCTCTCCGCCCGCCGCGGCCACCTGCTGGAGCAACTGGCGCACGAGTGCGACAACGCCATCGCGGTCACCACCGATGTCGCCGACCCCCACGACGTCGACAAGCTGGCCAAGGCGGCGCTGGCGAAGTTCAACCGCATCGACGTGTGGATCAACAACGCCGGCGTGGCCGCGATCGGCCGCTTCGAGGACATTCCGCTGCGCGACCACCAGCGCGTACTGCAGACCAACCTTGGCGGCACGATCAACGGCAGCCATGTCGCGATGCGGCACTTCCGGCGGATGCAGTCGGGCACGCTGATCAACATCGCCTCGATGCTCGGCCGCACGCCCTCCCCGTATTACGCGACTTACTGCGCGACCAAGTACGGCGTACTGGGATTGTCCGAATCGTTGCGCCAGGAGCTGCGTGCCAACGGCGCGCGCGACATCCAGGTCTGCACCATCCTGCCCATGGCGGCCGATACGCCGTTCTACGAACACGCCGCCAACTACACCGGACACAGCCTGCGGCCGTATCCGATCACCGATGCCGAGCAGGTGATCGATGCCATCGTCGACACGGTGGAGATCCCGCGCGACGAGGTCACCGTCGGGCTGCCCGCCACCGCCGCGGTGCTGTCGGAGCGGCTGGCGCCGTGGCTTACCAGGAGCGTGACCGGGGTGATGGCGCACCAGTTGCAGATGCACGACGCGCCCGCCGCGTCGCACGCCAAAGGCAACCTGCATGCGCCACTGGAGATCGGCACCGGCGTGCACGGTGTGATCCGCACGCGGATGGCGGCCGAGCAACGCGCGCCGCAGTAAGGCGTTCGGCGCTCCTGTGCAAGAGCCGGGTCGGGCGAGTTTGCCCGGAGCGCGGCAATTCACCGGCGCCCCGTTTCGGCACCCGCGATGCAACCGTCGGGCAGGCCTCCATCACCAGGTGCCGATCACAAAGCGAGACCCTGGTCGCGGCATGGTTCTTGCAACCACGGGACAATCGCCATGACAGCCCGCAGTGTCCGCGGGTCGCCATGTCCGCACCACGCCCGTTCCCCCCGCGTTTGCTGCCATCGCCAGAGCCCATCCGAATGCCGCTCTCCCGCCTGCTCCTACTCCTGATGCTGCTCGGCCCGACTTGGCAGGGCGCCGCCACGCCGGCGCCTCTTTCACACGGTGCGGCCGAGGCCGCGGGCGACGGTTTTCCGACACCGGCCGTGGACATCGCCACCCTGCTGGTCGATGCCGACGACGATACCGTGCCGGACCGACTCGGCGAGCGCGCACGCGTGCGGGGCGTGGTGACCATCTCGCCGCGCACGCTGAGCAGCGCTTATTTCCGCGCCGTGGTCCAGGACGACAGCGCCGGCATCGTGCTGTTCTCGCATGACCTGAGCATGCCGCTGGCGCCGGGCGAGCTCATCGAGGCCCGCGGTGTGGTCGGGCAGTTCCAGGGAGCGGTGCAACTGCAGGACGTCGAAGTCGAGCGCATCGGCCGCGCGCCGCTGCCTGAGCCGGTGCCCCTCAGCGCCCGGCGCGCCTACAGCTGGGCCCACATGGGGCAGCGGGTGCGGGTAGAAGGCCGCTCCGGTGGCGTCACCCTGAACTCCTTCGGCACGATGCAGGTCACCGGCGACGATGGCGCCGAGCTGACCCTGTATTTCCCCGAGAGCGTGGTGCGCGACTTCGACTGGGAGCATTACCCGCATGGCACGCACGTCGCAGCAACCGGCGTGGTCTCCATCTACAAGCGCACCTGGCCCTACGATGGCGGCTTCCAGGTGATCGTGACCGACCCCGGCGATCTTGCCGTACTGGCGCCCCCGGCACCGCAATGGCACGGATGGGCGCTGTGGACGGCGCTTCCGGTCGCCGTGCTGCTGGTCCTGGCGCTGCTGGTATTCCTTCTGGCCCAGCGCCGCCAGAAGACGCGCCGGCACGAGCTGGCGACGCTGACCGCACTGTCGACCGCAATCGGCGTGCCGGACCTGGATCGCGAACAGCTGGCACGCCGCGCCTGCGACATCCTGACCGCCTACGGCATCGCCGAGGCGGCGCTTGTGCATGTCTTCGACGGGCGCGGGGGCCTTCAACGGCTCGCCACGTCCTCGGCCGATCCGGCGCGCGCCATCAACTTCGACCTTGGCGCGCTGCTGCAGGCCAGCGACCCCGGCGCGGTCGCCAGCGCACCCAGCCAGGAGCACCGGCGCCTGATCGACCAGAGCCTGTCGGCCCAGGGACTGACCCTGCTGGCGGTGCATCCGCTGCCGTCGCTGTCGGGCACCCAGGGGTTCTTTGCCGCGCTGTCCTCGCGCAATCGCCGGCCCAGCGCGATGCAGGACCGGACCCTGCTCTCGGCGGTGAAGCTGCTGGCGCTGGCGCTGGAGAACAGCGAGATCCGCCAGCGCGCCCGCGCCGAACAGCAGGAGCTGCACCAGCTGGCAATGACCGACGAGCTTACCGAGCTCTACAACCGTCGCTTCCTGGACGAGTACCTGCGCGTGCAGCTGCCGTTGACCAAGCGTCGCGGCGGTCATATGGCGTTCCTGGCCATCGACATCGATTGCTTCAAGCCGGTCAACGACACCTGGGGCCACGAAGTCGGCGACCGCGTGCTGGCGCGGGTGGCGGCGGAGATCCGCCACTGCACCCGCAGCGGCGACCTGGCGGTGCGGATGGGTGGCGAAGAATTCCTCATCGTGCTGGCCGATGCCGACGTGGATGACGCCACGGTCTTTGCCGAGCGCCTGCGTGAGCTGATCCAGGACAAGCGGTTCGAAGACGTGGTCCCCGGGACCGCATTGCAGGTCACCGTCTCCATCGGGGTCGCGGTATTCGGGGTGCACGGCGAGAGTGCCGCCGCCCTGCTGCGCGCCAGCGACGCCGCGATGTACCTGTCCAAGCGCAGCGGCCGCAACCGCACCACGCTTGCCGATGACAGCCGGCGGGACGCACCCGCCAGCGCATGAGCCGCCGTGCCGGCGGCGGATTCGTAGAGCGGAGCTTGCTCCGCTGCGATGTCCGCGGCGGAGGAGTCGGCCGAGCAAGCTCGGCTCCACGACACTGCTCTCGTAGGAGCGCCCCACGGGCACGATCGCTCATCCGCGGGGCTGCAATCGCGGGCATGGCCCGCTCCTACAAAAACCCACCTACTCGCGCTTGAGCAGCGACTTCAGGTTGGCGAACGGATTGCCGGTCGCCGCCGCGGGCCGGTCCTCCGCATCCAGCGCGCTGCCGCCGGTGTAGTCGCTGTAGCGGGAGTGCTCGTTGTCGTGGCAATACACGCACAGCAACTCCCAGTTGCTGCCGTCGGGCGGATTGAAGTCGTGGTCGTGATTGCGGTGGTGCACCGTCAGCTCGCGCAGGTTGGCGCGTGTGAACTCGCGCGCGCAGCGACCGCAGATCCACGGGTACATCTTGAGCGCGCGCTCGCGATAGCCTTTGTCGCGCTGCTCGGCGTCGCGCCGGGCCTGCGCGACGATGCGATCGAGCGCTTCGCTGCCCTGGGTGGGTTTGCCGCCCGACATGGGTGTATCCGCCGCTTTGATGTCCGGAGGCGACTTTATCGCAGATCCCGCGGCGCTCGCCGATCAGCCTGCTGATGGCTCAGTCGCGACCGGCGCGATCCCGCGGGAGGGCGGTCGCGACTCAGGTCGCTCCTACAAAAAACGCGGGCCCAAAAGGATGGGTCAGGACGCCTGCGCGGTGGCGATGATGTCGGCCAGCAGGCGGTGCAGGTCGTCGCGGTGGCCGGACCGCGCCGAGGCGCTGTTTTCATCCGAGGTCATGGCGACGGTCAGGCCCAGCGACGGCACGATATAGAGCATCTGCCCGCCATACCCCCAGGCATACCGCACCGGGTGGCCGCCGATGCGCCGCGCGAACCAGCCGTAGCCATAGCCATCGCCGGTGAAATGCGAGCGGGTGCGCGGCAGCCAGGACTGTTTGATCCATTGCGGCGAGACCAGTTGCGTCCCATCGGCCGTCTTGCCGCCGTTGCGGTACAACTCGCCGAAGGCCAGCAGCGATCGTGCGCTCATCGCCATCTGGTTGCCGCCGAAATGGATCCCCTGCGGGTCCCGGTCCCAGGCCTCGATCGAGAAGTGCTCCAGCGGGCCCAGCCAATCGCGCGCCAGTGCCAGAGTGGAGCGGCCGGTCTGACGGGCCAGGATTGCCGAAAGCAGGTGGGTCGAACCGGTGGAGTACAACATCCGGCCGCCGGGCTCATCCACGAATGGCCGACCCAGCGCGTCGCGCACCCAGTTGGCGCTGGCCACCCAGCTGCCGTAGTTGGGGCCGGACGTGCGCTCCAGTCCGGCCTGCATCGACAGCAGGTGCCCGATGGTGATGGCGTGCAACCGCGGATCGGGATCATCGGGCAGCTCACCCTGCAGCAACGGTGCGATCTTCTGGTCC
>JAHWKC010000090.1 GCA_019348095.1 Pseudomonadota bacterium
ATGCTTCTCCAAAAGCAGGGTCCTGGACCGATCGCTCTCCTTCGTGTGTTGCGATCCGTCCAGTTCCACCACGAGCTTTAGTGACTCGCAGAAGAAGTCGGCAACGTAAGGCGGGATCGGATGCTGACGGCGGAACTTCAGTCCGTCGAGCTGCCCGGCCCGCAAGTGATGCCAGAGCTTTCGCTCTGCGTCGGTCGAAGTCCCGCGCAGCCGTCGCGCGGTGGCGAGGCTCCGGCTGGGTAATGGTGGTTTTGTTGTCTGCGGCATCCCGAACCCTCACCCCAGCCCTCTCCCGGAGGGAGAGGGAGCTAGGCGCCCTCGCCCGCACGCGGCTGCTTCAATCCCGGAAACCCAAGCTTCTCGCGCTGGGCGAAATACGCTTCCGCGACGCCCTGCGAGATCCGGCGCACGCGCAGGATGTAGCGCTGGCGTTCGGTCACGCTGATCGCGCGGCGCGCATCGAGCAGGTTGAAGCAATGCGACGCCTTGCACACCTGCTCGTACGCCGGCAGCGGCAAGCCCAGTTCCGTCAGCTTGATCGCCTCCGCCTCGCAGGCATCGAAACGATGCAGTTGCTCGGCAACGTCGGCATGCTCGAAGTTGTAGGTGCTCTGCTCCACTTCGTTCTGGTGGTAGACATCACGGTAGGTCACCGGGGTGCCGTCGGGGCCGCGCGTCCAGACCAGGTCGAACACGTTGTCGACGTTCTGCAGGTACATGCACAGCCGCTCCAGCCCGTAGGTGATCTCCCCGAGCACCGGTTTGCATTCGATCCCGCCGGCCTGCTGGAAGTAGGTGAACTGGGTGACCTCCATGCCATTGAGCCAGACCTCCCAGCCCAGGCCCCAGGCGCCGAGCGTCGGCGACTCCCAGTTGTCCTCGACCAGCCGCAGGTCGTGCACCAGCGGGTCCACGCCGAGCGACTTCAGCGAATCGAAGTACAGCTCGACGATATTGTCGGGCGAGGGCTTCATCGCCACCTGGAACTGGTAGTAGCGCTGCAGGCGGTTGGGGTTGTCGCCGTAGCGGCCGTCGGTCGGGCGCCGGCAGGGCTGCACGTAGGCGGCGTTCCACGGCTCCGGTCCGAGCGAACGCAGGAACGTGGCCGGATGGAACGTGCCCGCGCCGACTTCCAGGTCGAGCGGCTGGATCAGCACGCAGCCGTGCTGCGCCCAGAACGCGTTGAGGCGCTGGATCAGGTCCTGGAAGGTCACAGGCGACTGCGATGCCGCGGTGGGCCGGGGAGCGGTCATGCTGTAAGGGCCGTGCACGAGGGCGCGCTAGTATAGCGAGCACCCGTGCGCGGGCTTTTTTGCCAGCCGCGGCCGGCGATGCGGACCGCGGCATCTCGCGGCGCGATTCGCACCGCACCGGGTTTGACTACAATCGGCGCCTCCGCATTCGATGGCCGCGCGCCCCCATGAGTCGCCCCTTCCTGATCGTCGAAGCCGGCCAGCCGGTCGCTTCCCTGCGCCGACACCGCGGCTTCCCGCACTGGATCCGGGTCGCGGCCGGGCTGCACGCCGGCGATGCGGTGGCGGTGAACGTGGAGGCCGGCGAGCCGTTGCCGCCGCACGACCGACTGGCCGATGGCGCGTATGCCGGCGTGATCGTCACCGGTTCGGCGGCGATGGTCACCGACCGCGCCGACTGGAGCGAGACCAGCGCGGCGTGGCTGCGCGAGGCCGCGCAGGCCGGGCAGCCGCTGCTGGCGATCTGCTACGGCCACCAGCTGCTCGCGCATGCCCTCGGCGGCGAGGTCGGCGATCACCCCGGCGGGCGCGAGATGGGCACGGTGGACATCACCCTGCTGCACCCGGCCGCCGGCGACGACCCGCTGTTCGCGGCCCTGCCCGGCACCTTCGCCGCGCAGGCCACCCACATGCAGACGGTATTGCGCGCGCCGCAGGGCGCGCAGGTGCTGGCCAGATCCGACCACGACGCCTGCCAGGCGTTCCGCTGGGGCGAGTGCGCCTGGGGCGTACAGTTCCATCCCGAGTTCAGCGCCACCCACATGCGCGGCTACATCGACGCGCGCCGGGTGGTGCTGCAGCGCGAGGGCCGCTGCCCCAGGACGCTGGTCCACGACGTGCGCGCGACGCCGCATGCGCGGCGGCTGCTGCGGCGCTTCGTGCACCACGCGCGCGGGCTGGCGCGCTGACGCGCTTTGCGCACGCGCCAAGCGGCGGTGCCGCGGCCGAACGTCGCCCCCAGTGGCGGACAATGAGGCCGAAGAGATTCATCACCTGGGGAGTTGAGCGATGACACAGATTCACAAGGTACCGTTCAGTGCCGGCGCGGAGTGGCTGCTCGGCGGCTTCCGCATCCTGCGCCGGGCGCCGCTGTCGCTGGGCCTGCTCGGGCTGATCTGGGGTGGCCTGTCGGCGCTGGCGTCAGCGACCGGGCAGGTCTGGTTGAGCCTGATCGTGGCCGTGCTCGGCCCGGTCCTGTTCGGCGGCATCATCTACGCCGCGCGCGAGGTCGACCAGGGCCGCGCGGCCTTGCCGATGCACCTGCTGCAGGGCCCGCGCGAGGGCAAGCTGCCACGCCTGCTGGCGATGCTGCTGCCGCAGATCGCCGCGCTGGTGCTATTGGTCCTGTTGCTGCTCGTGCTGATCGGCAGCGACCAGCTGCAGCAGGTCGCGCAGATATTCCAGCAGATGCAGACCAACCCCGACCCGGAGCTGGCGAGCGCGTTGCCGGCCGCGCGCCTGCTGCTGTGGATGCTGTTGGCGGTGCTGGTCGGCATCGTCGCGGGCTTCTTCACCTTTGTCGCGATCCCCGAGGTGATGTTCACCCAGCGCGGCGCGTTCGACGCGATGGCGATCAGCTTCCGCGCCTGCCTGCGCAATCTCGCGGCGTTGGTGGTGATGATCGTGCTGATGTTCATCGCGGTGCTGGCGATCAGCATTGCGATCAACATCGTGGTGATGCTGCTGGGCTGGGTGATCGGGCCGCAGCCGGCCTTGTTCGTCGGCCAGCTGCTGACCATGGCGGTGCTGATGCCGGTGATGGCCGGCACGATCTACTTTGCCTGGCGGCAACTGCTCGGCGATGCACCGGCGGTGCCGGTGGTCAATGAAGGATTCGAGGCCTGACCGGAGGGCCGAGGTGGTGCCGAGCTTGCTCGGCAGCGCTCGCGGACAACCGCGCAATGCACAAATCGCAGCCGAGCAAGCTCGGCTCTACGGGGCATGCCCGGAGGGAGCCCGCCGCTATCGCTCCGGCTTCGGCGCCAGCCATCGCGCCGCGATGATGCCGATCTCGTACAGCGCGATCATCGGTATTGCCAGCATAAGCTGCGAGATCACATCGGGCGGGGTGATGATCGCGGCGACCACGAACACGCCGACCACCGCGTAGCCGCGCGACTCGCTCAGTTGCGCCGGCGTCACCCAGCCCAGCAACGACAGGATCACCAGCGCGACCGGCAGCTCGAAGCTCAGCCCGAACGCCAGGAAGATCACCAGCACGAAGTCCAGGTAGGCGCTGATGTCGGTCATCATCGCCACCCCTTCCGGGGTCGTGCTGGTCAGGAATCCGAACACGGTCGGCAGCACCAGGTAGAACGCGAATGCGCAGCCGCCGTAGAACAGCGCCACCGCCGAGCCCAGCAGCGGCAGCGCCAGGCGCTTCTCGCGCTGGTACAGGCCCGGGGCGACGAATGCCCACGCCTGGTACAGCAGCCACGGCATCGCGATCATCAGCGCGGCGAACAGCGCCAGCTTGATCGGCGCGAAAAACGGCGAGGCCACTTCGACCGCGATCAACTGCGCGCCGCGGGGCAGCTTGGCGATCAGCGGTTCGGCCAGCCAGGCGTACAGGCCGTTGGCGAACGGCAGCAGCGCGGCGAACACGACCAGCAGCCCGACCACCGAGCGCAGCAGGCGCGAACGCAGCTCGATCAGGTGATCGAGCAGGCGCGGTTCGGCGTCCGGGGCGTCGGCGCCCGGTCCGGCCGCCGGCCGGTCGGTGTTGCGCGGGGTGGTCATCGAGCGCCGGTGCCGGTCGCCGGCGGCCGCGGGTCGGGCTCGCGTTGCGGCGCGCCGCCGGGATCGGGGTCACGCCGGATCGGCTCGCCCGGGTTTGGATCGCCGCGGTCGGGCTCGCCCGGGTCAGGGTCGCGGCGCTGCGGATTCGGTGCCGGATCGGGCGGTTCACGCCGCTCCGGCCCGGGCGGTTCCGGCTCCGGTCGGTCGTGCTGCAGCCGCTCGGGTCGCGCGCTGTCAGGATCGAGGCTGCGAAATTCGCGCTGCATGTCCTGTCCGCTGCGTTGCAGGTCGTCGCGGGCCTCGCGCAGGTCGTCGCGGGTCTGGCGCAGGCTGCGCTTGAACTCCTCGTCGGCCAGCTCATGCTCCAGTTCGGACTTCACCGAATACCACTGCGCACGTGCGCGGCGCACCCACAGCCCGGCGAAGCGCGCGGCCTTGGGCAGGCGTTCGGGACCGAGCACCAGCAGCGCGACCAGCGCGACCAGGAACAGCTCGGAGAAGCCGATATCGAACATGGTCGAACGCCGCCGACGCCGCGCGCGGCGTTAGCGCGGCGTGCGGTCGTCGTGGCGCGGCGGCGTTTCGGCGTCCTGCTTGGGGACATCGCTGCGCGGCGCATCGGCGTTGCGCGACTCGTCGCGCAACTGCGCATCGGGGCCGTCGTCGTCCTTCACGCCTTTCTTGAAGCCACGCACCGCTTCGCCGAGGTCCTGGCCGACGTTCTTCAGGCGCTTGGTGCCGAACACCAGCACCACGACCACCAGCACCACCAGCCAGTGCCAGATACTCAAACTGCCCATGGGAATGCTCGGTCGCGAGGGGTGCTCAGGATACCGCAGCAGCACTGGGTCAACGGTGAACCGTCAACGGTGAACAGGAGAGGCAAACCGCAAAGCCGAGCACGCAGCCACTGCGCCTGCCTGGACCCACTGTTCACCTTTGACCGTTCACCCGCTCATGGCAGCGGCTCGACCTGGGTCGGGCTCTCCACGGTCTCGAACGGTAGTGGCTGGGGCTGGGGCTGCGGCTGCGCGGGGCTCCAGTCCTGGGCCGGCTGGGCCTGCGCGCTTGCCGGCGCGCCGGGTTGGACTGCCGCCCGGCCGCGGCCGGTGCCGCGGGCGTAGCTGGCCGCGGCGGTGGCTTCCTCGAGCTGGTCGCGGAAGTTGACGATCGCATTGGACGGCTGCTGCGCTGCGCGCCCTTCAAAGATCATCCGCGGCGTGGTGCCCTGGCCGTAGACCGCCTGGTTGGCGTCGTCATCGATGCTCAGCACCGCGCCATCGAGCGCCACACCGGCGAACAGCCCGCGTGCGCGCGACCACGACCAGATCTCCGCCTCCAGCTGGCCGTCGGTGGCCATCGCGGTGCTGCGCCCGATCGGACCGGCGGCGATGCTGGCGTCGCCGCCGAGGGTGATCTTGCCGTTGACGATCGAGTCGAGCCCGCGCTGGCTGGTGAACACCAGCACGATGTCGGAGGACTGCACGCCGGCCTGGAAGCCGATGCTGCCGCCGGTGAGCTTGACGAACGCCGGATTGGACCAGGTGCCGTCGGGGCTCCTGACCGAGACCACGCCATGCCCGCGGCGGCCGCCGAACACCAGCCCGATCTTCAGCGTGTCAGGCACCACCACTATCCCGCGCGCCTGGTCGAGCAGCTTGTCGGGGATCGCCGACTCCGGGATGTCCTGGATGTCGGTCAGCACGCGCAGCGCGTTGCGCGCGCGGGCGTCTTCGGTGGGTCCGGCCACCGCGGCCGTGGCGAAGCCGAAGGTCAGCAGCAGGATGGCAAGGCGCGGCAAGCGGTGCATGGCGAACTCCAGCGAAGCGAGTGGGGTGGTGGCGTGGACCGCGAGCGGCACGGGTTGGTTCAGGCTAGGCAGGCGGCAATGAATCGCCACGGAACTGGTGCATCGCGCTCCAGGTTGCCCCGGGGGTGGTCGCCCATGGTCGTCATCCCAGGCGGTGGCGCCGATCTTCCCGCGCCCTGCCGGCACCGGGCAAGCCGTTGCGGCGCCCGGGCTGTCATCCTATGCCGATGACCGCGACCGCCGCCTCCCCAACCCTGCCCCCCGGAGCCACGGCCGTGGTGCTGGTCAACCTCGGCACGCCCGATGCGCCGACCGCGCCGGCGGTGCGCCGCTACCTCGCCGAGTTCCTGCACGACCGCCGCGTGGTGGATCTGACGCGCTGGTTGTGGTGCCCGCTGCTGCACTTCGGCATCCTGCCGATCCGTTCGCCGAAGGTCGCGCGGAAATATGCGAGCGTCTGGCTGCCCGGTGCCGATGGCGGTTCGCCGCTGGCCGTGTACACCCGGCGGCTGGCCGCAGCGGTGCAGCGCGAGCTGCCCGGCATGCGCGTGATCGACGCGATGCGCTACGGCAATCCGGCGCTGGCGGGCGTTCTGCAGCAATTGCGCGCCGACGGCGCCGGTCGCGTGCTGGTGCTGCCGCTGTATCCGCAGTATTCGAGCTCGACCACCGCGTCGGTCGGCGACGTGCTGGCGCGCATCGACGGCTTGCACGCGCGCATGGTCCAGGACTATCACCTCGATGCGGACTGGGTCGCCGCGGTGGCCGCGTCGATCCGCGCGCACTGGCAGGCGCAGGGTGCCGGCGAGCACCTGCTGTTTTCGTTCCACGGCCTGCCGCAGCGCTTCGCCGACAACGGCGACCCGTATCCGCGCCATTGCCAGGCCAGCGCCCGCGCCATCGCGCAGGCGCTGGAGCTCGCCGACGGGGCGTGGACGCTGAGCTACCAGTCCCGCTTTGGTCGCGAGAAATGGCTGGAGCCGGCCACCAGCACCACGCTGCAGGCGCTGGCGGCGCGTGGCGTGCGACAGGTCGACGTGGTCGCGCCCGGGTTTGCGGTCGACTGTCTGGAGACGCTGGAAGAGGTCGCGATGATGCTGGCGGAGGAGTTCGCCGAGAGCGGCGGGCAATTGCGCTATATCCCGTGCCTCAACGACAGCGCGCCACATGCGCAGGCGCTCGCGGCGATCGTGCGGCGTGAGCTGGACGCAGGGCAGTGATGCGTTCTTCCGGCCGTGCCAGCGCTGCCTTGTCTGGTAGGAGCGACGTGAGTCGCGATTGCGCGGCTTCGATGGCTCGCATCATCGCGACTCACGTCGCTCCTACAAGGGCTGCATTGCGCTTTGCCATGGAAGCGACTGCGCACGGAACCGGTCAGCTCCACCACGCCGATGCGTGAGTTCGCCATCGACACCCCGTTCGGCCGCATCAGCGGCCTGCGCCGCGACGTCACCGGCGGTCCGCGCGTGCTTGCGCTGCATGGCTGGCTGGACAACGCGGCGAGCTTCGTGCCGCTGGCGCCGCACCTGCCGGGGCTGGACCTGGCCGTGCCCGATCTGCCCGGCCACGGCGCCAGCGCGCACCTGCCGGCGGCGGCGGACTACACCATGGTCGCGTTCGCACGTGCCGGCTTCGCCATCGCCGACGCGCTCGGCTGGGAGCGCTTCGCACTGCTCGCCCATTCGCTGGGCGGTGCGGTCGCCAGCGTGATGGCGGCAGCAAACCCTCAGCGCGTCGAGCGCCTGCTGGTGATCGAGTCGCTCGGCGCGCTGGCCGAGGCCGAGGACCGCACCGCGCAGCGCCTGCGTGAGGCCTTCGCCGCACGGGCGCTGCCGCGCCGGCCGTTGCGCGTGTTCGACGACATCGCCACCGCGGTGCGCGCGCGCATGCAGGCCAATGCACTCAGCGAGCGGGTCGCGCGCCTGCTGGTCGAACGCGGTATCGCACCGGCCGCCGCCGATGGCGGTGCAGCCGGCTTCGTCTGGCGCAGCGATCCGCGCCTGACCCAGCCGACCGCGGTACGCATCAGCGAAGCGCAGGTGCGCGACCTGGTCGCCGGCATCGCCTGCCCGGTCCGGGTGATCTACGCCACCCCGGCGCAGCCCTATTTCCCCGAAGCGATCCGGCGTGCACGCGCGGCGCTGCTGCGCGATGGCGAGTTGATGGTGATGGACGGCAGCCATCACCTGCACATGGAGGACCCGGCCGGGGTTGCCGCGGCGATCGGCGACTTCTTCGATCGCCCATAGCAGCCGACGCACCCGAAGTTCTGTAGGAGCGGCTTCAGCCGCGATCTGGAACAGTACGCGCCACCAAACATCCGATCGCGGCTGAAGCCGCTCCTACCAGGGACGCGGTTCCGATCCGCCCTACGACAGCA
>JAHWKC010000091.1 GCA_019348095.1 Pseudomonadota bacterium
CGCCAGCTCCTTGCCGAGCACGATGTTGAAGCTGCCCGGTGTCAGCGAGGCCAGCTCGCCCTGCACCATCTTGTCGGCCAGTACCGACACCCGGGCCTCGTCCTGCGGCACCACGCCGCGCACGAACGCCGGCTGCTGCCGCGCACCCGACAGCAACGCTTCCTTTTCCACGTACGGCGCGGCGCCGGCCACGCGCGGATCGGCCAGTGCCTGATCGACTGCCTGCGACCAGTCGGCCAGCGGTTCGCCGTAGGCGCTGACCGTGGCGTGCGCGGCCATCTGCAGCATGCGATCACGGATCTCGCGCTGGAATCCGCTCATCACCGCCAGCGTGGTGATCAGCGCCGCCACGCCCAGCGCGATGCCGAGGATGGAGGCCAGCGAGATGAAGGAGATGAAACCATTGCGGCGCTTCGCGCGCAGGTAGCGCAGGCCAATGGCGACGGGGATGGGCTTGAACATGCGGGACCGGCCGGAGCGAAGCGGCTATGTTGCCATCGAACCAGGCGGCCGCGAAGGCGGCCGCGCGGAAATTGCCAGCCGGAGTTCACGCCGCTGCGCGGCCGCCAGGCTATCGGGCCACCAGACCAGGCGCTGGCGATGCCCGTCGGCGTCGGTCCAACGGGCGAATGCGAGCGGGCCGCGCCAGGCCACCGTGAATCCGGCCACGGCGATGTCGTCGAGCGTCGTGCGTGCGCCGTCGTCGGCGATCACCAGCCGGCGCACCGGTCTGCGCGCCTCCTGCCATGCAAGCCAGATGCCGTAGCCGAGCGCCGCCGACGCCAGCGGCCATGCGAGCACGGCGGGCAGGTCCGAGTGCCCCAGCGCAATCGCGGACAGCACGCCGAGCGCACCCAGCGCGGCGACGAGCAGGCGCGACGGGCGCCATTCCAGCCGACCAGCGAATGCCTTATTCGCCGGGCGGCAGGTTGCGGATGTACCCGACGATTTGCGCGAGATCGGCATCGGACGGAGTCTCGTGGCCCATGAACCAGTACCAGAGCTTATCGTCCTCGGTGTCCAGCAGCCGTAGGAAAACGCCGCGCTCGGCTCCGGGACTTTGCCGCCAGCGGCGGTCCAGATAACGGCACAGCAGCTGGTCGAGCTCGCGCATGCCGCGCCGGCAGCGCCAGCGCAGCCGACGCAGTTCGGTTTCGTCGGCCTCGCCGGCCGCGTCCGCGCCCGCGTCCGTCATCCCTTCAGCAGGCCCAGCGCCAGGTAGCCCCACAGGATCCACAGCACGAAGCCGCCGAGTGCGTAGGACATGAAGCGGTGCATGACCTTGTTGTAGGTGCAGTGGATCGCGCTGTGCAGCACCCGCAGCGCTACGAACAGCCACGCCAGCACCAGCGTGACCTCGGTGGCCAGTTCGGTGACGGCGGCGACCACGAGCGCGAGGTAGAACAGCACCGGCAGCTCGAACAGGTTGCGGAAGTTGTCGGCGGCACGGCTGTCGGTCAGCAGCGCGGCCGACTGGGCGGAACTGGCGACCGCCTGCGGATGGATGCGGTCACGCTTCATCTGGCCGACGCGGGTGAAATACATCCGCCACCAGACGAAGAAGGTCAGCACCGCCATTGCCAGCGCGGGAAGAAAGATGGCCGTGGGATTCATTCGACGCTCCGGATAGGTGATGTCAGGCGGCTGCTGGGACCGATGGCGTGTTGTATCGGCTGCAGCCTACCTGACCCGGCCGCGGTCGCGAAGCGCGCTCCAAGGGCCGCGCCCCGCAGGCGTAGAGCGGAGCTTGCGCCGCTGCGGGTCTGCAGGCGTAGAGCGGAGTTTGCTCCGCTGCCAGTCGCCGCGGCAACAGCAGCCGAGCAAGCTCGGCTCTACGGACTCCGGGCATTTGTAGGAGCGCCCCATGGGCGCGATACACGCGGCCGCGTCACTCCACATCGCGGGCATGGCCCGCTCCTACAAAAAAAACGCGGCGCCTGGTAGGAGCGCCCCATGGGCGCGATGCACGCGGCCGCGTCACTCCACATCGCGGGCATGGCCCGCTCCTACAAAAACGCGGCGCCTTGGTAGGAGCGCCCCATGGGCGCGATGCACGCGGCCGCGTCACTCGCATCGCGGGCATGGGCCCGGCCTACATTGCGCCGCCGCGAAACCGTCTCCGCGGAGCGGCGAGCAATACCCGTTATGCCCGATATCGGTCGCTTACGCCCGGCGCGCCAGCATCAGCTTCTTGATCTCACCGATCGCCTGCGCCGGGTTCAGGCCCTTCGGGCAGGTGCGGGCGCAGTTCATGATGGTGTGACAGCGATAGAGCTTGAACGGGTCTTCCAGATCGTCCAGGCGCGCGCCGGTGTCCTCGTCGCGCGAGTCGACAATCCAGCGGTAGGCCTGCAGCAGCACGGCCGGGCCGAGGTAGCGGTCGCCGTTCCACCAGTAGCTCGGGCAGCTGGTCGAGCAGCACGCGCACAGGATGCACTCGTACAGGCCGTCGAGTTTCTTGCGGTCCTCCGGCGACTGCAGCCGCTCGCGGTCCGATGGGGTCGGGCTCTGGGTGCGCAGCCACGGCTTGATCGATGCGTACTGCGCATAGAAATGCGTCATGTCCGGCACCAGGTCCTTGACCACGGCCATGTGCGGCAGCGGATAGATCGGGACCTCGGCCTTGCCGCAGTCCTCAATCGCCTTGGTGCAGGCGAGCATGTTGGTGCCGTCGATGTTCATCGCGCACGAGCCGCAGATGCCTTCGCGGCACGAACGGCGGAACGTCAGCGTCGGATCGATCTCGTTCTTGATCTTGATCAGCGCGTCCAGAACCATCGGGCCGCAGCTCGCCATGTCCACCTCGTAGGTGTCCACACGCGGGTTCAGGCCGTCATCGGGGTTCCAGCGGTAGATCTTGAAGGTGCGCGGCTGCTCCGCGCCCGGCGCCGGGAAATGGCGGCCCTTCTGGATCTTCGAGTTTTTCGGGAGAGCGAATTCGGCCATGGTCTTGTAGTTGCCTCAAGAGCGATCTGGTCCGCAAAGGACGCAAAAGTCGCAAAGGTAAAGCGCTAGCTGATCAGAAAATCCGTTGCCTCTTGGACATCCTTTGTCTTGCCTTTCCTGGCGTCCTTCACGTCCTTCGCTGACAAAAGCTTTCGTCAATAAACCCGCTTCTTGGGCGGGATGACCTCGACATCGTCGCTGAGCGTGTACATGTGCACCGGGCGGTAGTCGATGCGGGTCGCGCCGCTGTCGTCGACCCAGCACAGCGTGTGCTTGTGCCAATCGGTGTCGTCGCGCTCGGGGAAATCCTCGCGTGCGTGCGCGCCGCGGGACTCGGTGCGGTTTTCCGCCGACACCATGGTCGCGACCGCCTGGCTCAGCAGGTTGGACAGCTCGTAGGTCTCGACCAGGTCGGAGTTCCAGATCAGCGAGCGGTCCGAGACCTTGACGTCGGCGAACGAGGCGTGGACCTCGCGGATCTTGCGAACGCCGTCGGCCAGCGTCTCGCCGGTGCGGAACACCGCCGCATCGGCCTGCATGGTCCGCTGCATCTTGTCGCGGATGACCGCGGTCGGCGTCGCGCCATTGGCGTTGCGCAGCTTGTCCAGCCGGCTCAACGCGGCGTCGCAGGCGTCCTCAGCGAGCCGGCCGTGCGAGCCGTCCGGCTTGATCGTCTCGGCACAGCGGTTGGCCACCGCACGCCCGAACACGACCAGGTCGAGCAGCGAATTGGAGCCCAGGCGGTTGGCGCCATGCACCGATACGCATGCCGCCTCGCCGATCGCGTAGAGGCCCGGGACCACGTGGTCGGGATTGCCATCGCGCAACTGCACCACTTCGCCGTGGAAGTTGGTCGGGATGCCGCCCATGTTGTAGTGCACGGTCGGGATCACCGGAATCGGCTGCTTCTCGACATCGACGTTGGCGAAGATGCGCGCCGACTCGGCGATGCCCGGCAGCTTGTCGTGGATGACCTCGGGGCCGAGGTGGGTCAGGTCGAGCAGGATGTGGTCCTTGTGCTCACCGACGCCGCGGCCTTCGCGGATCTCCATGGTCATCGAGCGCGACACCACGTCACGCGACGCCAGATCCTTCGCGCTGGGCGCATAGCGTTCCATGAAGCGCTCGCCGTCGCTGTTGCGCAGGATCCCACCTTCGCCGCGCACGCCCTCGGTGATCAGGCAGCCAGCGCCGTAGATGCCGGTGGGATGGAACTGCACGAACTCCATGTCCTGCATGCCGAGCCCCGCGCGCAGCGCCATGCCGCCGCCGTCGCCGGTGCTGGTATGGGCCGAGGTCGCGGAGAAGTACGCGCGGCCGTAGCCGCCGGTCGCCAGCACCGTGCCCTGGGCGCGGAACAGGTGCAGCGTGCCTTCGGCCATGTTCAGCGCGAGCACGCCGCGGCACGCGCCGTGCGCGTCCATGATCAGGTCGAGCGCGAAGTACTCGATGAAGAACTGCGCATCGTGCGCCAGCGACTGCTGGTAGAGCGTATGCAGGATCGCGTGGCCGGTCCGGTCAGCAGCGGCGCAGGTGCGCTGCGCCGGCGGGCCTTCACCGTACTGGGTGGTCATGCCGCCGAACGGGCGCTGGTAGATCTTGCCCTCGGCGGTGCGCGAGAACGGCACGCCCTGGTGCTCCAGCTCGATGATCGCCGGCATCGCCTCCTTGCACATGTACTCGATCGCGTCCTGGTCGCCGAGCCAGTCCGACCCCTTCACCGTATCGAAGAAGTGATAGCGCCAGTCGTCCTCGCCCATGTTGCCCAGCGCGGCGGAGATGCCGCCCTGCGCGGCGACGGTGTGCGAACGGGTCGGGAACACCTTGGTGATGCAGGCGGTCTTCAGGCCCTTCTGGGCGAGGCCGAAGGTCGCGCGCAGACCGGCGCCACCGGCACCGACCACGACCATGTCGAACTTGTGTTCGGTGATTTTGTAAGCCGTGTTCTTGGAAGCAGCAGGCATGGATCGGATTTCCTTGATGGGCGCCTGACAGGTCAGACGCCGGCCAGCGCGATGCGGACGACCGCAAGCACGCTGGCCAGGGCCGCGAGGACGCAAACGAAGATGACCGCCAGCTGCGAGGTCACCGCGAGCCAGGGCGTGTGGACGTAGTCCTCGATGATCACCTGCATGCCGAGCTGCGCATGCCAGAAGGTGGCGACCAGAAAGGCCACCAGCAACACCGCATTGACCGGGTGGGCGACCGTGGCGCGCAAGCTCGCGTAGTCGGCGCCGACCATCCATACCACCAGGCCGACGACATAGAGCGACAGGAAGATCAGCGCGATCGCGGTGACCCGCTGGACGATGAAGTGATGAGTGCCGCCCTTGGCCGAGCCCAGCCCGCGGGCGTGCTTGAGCGGATGCCGCAACCGGTCGTGGGCGCTCATGCCGCACCTCCCTGCATCATCGCCACCATCCACAACAACGCGGTCAGCACCAGGCTGCCGATCACCGCCACCCAGCTGCGCGTCACGAACGACTCGACCCGATAGCCCCAGCCGGCGTCCTGCAGCAGGTGGCGGATGCCGTTGAGCAGGTGGTAGGCCAACGCCCAGCTCCAGCCGAACAGGACCAGGAACCCCAGCGGCGAGCGCGCCGCCCCGGCGAACTGGCCCCATTGCTCCGGACCGGCGGCCAGCGCCAGCAACGCCCAAGCGATCAGCAGGCTGCCCAGAGTGAGGATGACACCGGTGATCCGGTGCAGGATCGAGGTGACCATCTGGATCTGCCAGCGGTACACCTGCATGTGCGGTGAAAGGGGGCGTTGTACTGGACGTTCGCGGCTGGCCATGGGCGATGGCGGTCTCGACTGGGCGGCAAAGCCGCGTGGCGGGGGCGCTTTGGAGCGGAGTTGCGTAGGGAGTTGCGTGAGGAGTTGCATGTTGCAGTGACGCGCAGGAGCGACGGCGATGGAGCAGTGCGCCGCGCGTCAGAAATCGATGCAGCGGCCATTCTTCTCCCAGTCGCCATAGCGCGTGGGTTCCGGACCCTCGCGACCGCCGAATTCCTGCTCGGACGCCTCATCGGAGGGCGGCTCGGGCGCAGGCACCTGCGGCGTCTCGGCGACGTCTTCGGGGCGGGGTGAGGGGTCGGCATGGCCTATCATTGCAACATTGAAGCTTAGTCCTCGCCCCCATGCATGACAACCCGCAAACGCCTCCGCCACCGCTTCCGGCAGCGCTCGAACACCGGGTGATCACCATGACCGGGCGCGATTCCAGCGCCTTCGCGCAAGCCCAGTTCATGAACGATGTCGACGCCATCGCGCCCGGCCATTGGCAGTGGAACGGCTGGCTGACG
Source organism: Pseudomonadota bacterium (assembly GCA_019348095.1). Classification (GTDB taxonomy): domain Bacteria; phylum Pseudomonadota; class Gammaproteobacteria; order Xanthomonadales; family Xanthomonadaceae; genus Novilysobacter_A. The sequence continues at coordinate 6,252 of JAHWKC010000091.1, forward strand.
CCCAAAGGCCGCGTGATCGCGCTGTTCGCCCTGCTCAAGCTCGACGCCGAGACGCTCTGGCTGCTGCTGCCAGATGCCGATCCTTCGAACATGGCCGATGGGCTGCGGCGCTTCGTGTTCCGCAGCAAGGTGGCGATGGCGGTGCGTGATGACCTGCTTGTGACGGGGTGCTTCGGGGCCTGCGCCGGCGTGCAGGGAAATGCGTTTGCCATCGACAGCGAAGGCGCACTGGAACTGGACATGGGCGGCGATGGCGGGCCCCGCTGCCTGCGAATCGCAACGGGTGCTGCCTGCAGCGCCGAAGCCGACGCCGTCGCGCGCTGGGCCGCGTGCGATCTCGAACATGGCCTGCCACGCCTGCCCAACTCGCAGATCGAGCAGTGGACGCCGCAGCAACTGACGCTTGACCGGCTGCATGGGTTCAGCGTCAAGAAGGGCTGCTACCCCGGTCAGGAAATCGTCGCGCGCACGCATTTCCTCGGCAAGGTGAAGCGCGGGGTGGTGCTGCTAGAAAGCGATGCGCCGTTGAGCGCAGGCGCGGACGTGCACGCCAGTGGCACGGCGATCGGCAAGGTGGTCGCGATCGCAAGCGATGGCGATCGGCACCTGGGCCTGGCGGTGTTGCCGTTGGAGCGGGACTCGCCGGTCTCCGATGCGGGCGGCGTCCCGGTTCGCGAAGCCTCGATCGAGGATGGTCTGGCGCGCTAGCCGTCCACCACCGCGCCCCGCGCCCACTTTTTGTAGGAGCGGCTCTTAGCCGCGACCTGTACATCGCCTCCGCGTTCGGCGGTCGCCACCCGTGGCGTGCACGCAGCGGGACCGGCTCTTCTCGCGAACTGCCCGAAGAGCTCGCGGCTGAAGCCGCTCCTACAAGTGCGGAGCTCGCGGCTCACGCCGCTCCTACACGGTCACGTCGTGGCGAGGCGGTCCGCGGCGGCGACGATGTCGTCCTCGCCGGGAATGACCAGGAACGCCGCGCCGGCGAGCGGGGTGTAGGTGTCGACGCCGACCACGCGCTGGAACGGGCGTGCGCCGTAACCACCCTCGGCGATCGCGGTGAGCACACCCTCGCCGACGCCGGCGCTGCGGCGGCCTTCGTCGACCACGATGATCCGCCTGGCGCTGCGGGCCTGCTCGACGATCCAGGCGTCGTTGAGTGGCACCAGCCAGCGCAGGTCAACCACCCGCGCCTTCCAGCCGTGGCGGCGCTCGATCTCGCGCACCGCGCGCAGGCTCATCGGCACGCCGTTGCCGTAGGTGAAGACCACCAGGTCGTCGCCGCTGCTGCCGTCATCAGGTAGGTACACCCTGCCCTCGCCCAGCGGCATCGCCTCGCCGGGTGCGGGGTAGCTGGTCAGCCAGGCACCGTCGCCGGGCTCGTGCAGGTCCTTGGCCATGTACAGCGCGATCGGTTCGAGCAGCGCGCAGACGCGGCCGTCGACCTTGGCCAACGCCGTCAGCGTGCGCAGCATGGTCGCCGCATCGTCGCCGCGCGACGGGCAGCCGACCACCAGTCCCGGGATGTCGCGCAGTGCGGTGATCGAGTTGTCGTTGTGGAAGTGCCCGCCGAACCCGCGCTGGTAGCCGAGCCCGGCGATGCGCACGACCATCGGGTTGCGGTACTGGTCGTTGCTGAAGAACTGCAGGCTCGCCGCTTCGCCGCGAATCTGGTCGCAGGCGTTGTGGAAATAGGCGAGATACTGGATCTCGTGCGGCAGGCTTCGCTGGCGATCTATAGCGTCGGCGTTCTGGACGATGACGCCACGATAATCCAATTGGGGTACTTGTCGTCCGAGGAGCGTGCTTTCTTGCGGGAGCATAAGGCCGCGGGGGACATCACCTGCCGCTGGATAGACGTCCAGGGCAACCCCGTGGAGCTACCGCCCACCATCAACCCCGTGGGC
>JAHWKC010000092.1 GCA_019348095.1 Pseudomonadota bacterium
CGTGCGTCGCGGCGTGGCTGGCCCGCTACCACGCGCGCGCTTCCGAGGCCGGGCTGCCGGTGCCGGAGCTCGCGCGGTTCCGCCGCGATGCCGACCTGATGGGCGTGCAGCGGCACCTGAAGGTCATCGGCATCTTCGCAAGGCTCCGGCACCGCGACGCCAAGCCGAAGTACCTCGCCGACGTGCCGCGCTTCATCGGCTACCTCGATGCGGTGCTGCCGCGCTATTCCGAACTCGCGGCCCTGTCCGAGCTGCTCGATCGCCACGTGCGGCCCAAGCTTGCTGGCGACGCATGAAGGCGCTGATCCTTGCTGCCGGCCTGGGCGAACGCATGCGACCGCTGACCGAGCGCACGCCCAAGCCGCTGCTGGAAGCCGGCGGCAAACCGCTGATTGTCTGGCACCTGGAGAAGCTCGCCGCGCTGGGCGTGCGCGATGTGGTGGTGAACATCGCGCACCTGGCCGACGCGTTCCCGCGCGCGCTCGGCGACGGCGAACGCTGGGGCCTGCGCCTGCAGTATTCCTATGAAGGACCGGCCCCGCTGGAGACCGGCGGCGGCATGCTCAATGCACTGCCGCTGTTGGGCGAGGCGCCGTTCATTGCGGTCAACGGCGATATCTGGACCGACTACCCGATCGCCCGATTGCCCGATGAGCCGACCGGCCAGGCGCACCTGGTGCTGGTGGACAATCCGCCGCACCACCCCGGCGGCGACTTCGTGCTGGCAGCCGATGGCGCAGTCCACGACACCCCCGGCGGCGACCGGCTGACCTTCGCCGGGATCGGCGTCTACCGGCCTTCGTTGTTGCAGCGGTGGCGCGAGACCATCGGCGACACGCCATGCGCCGCAGCGGTGCCGCCGCGCTTCGCCCTGGCCCCGCTGCTGCGCGCGGCCATGGCCGCCGGCGCGGTCGGCGGCGAGCACCACCGCGGCCAGTGGACCGACGTCGGCACGCCGCAGCGGCTGACGCAGCTGGATGCCGAGCTGCGCGGCTCGACCGGGGCCCAGCCGTAGGAGCGGCTTCAGCCGCGAGATCTTGATCGACGGCAAGAGCCTTCGACACGGATCAGAGCAAAAAAGAACGGATCAAGGCGAACAGAGCTTCCACTAAAAACGCCTTGGCCGTTATCCGCGCCTTTTCGCTCTGATCCGTGTCAAAAAGCTATTTCGACCTCCAACCGGATCGCGGCTGAAGCCGCTCCTGCGGGTCGTCGCGGACCGGTCCTAAACGCCCAGCGTCTGCCGCAGGAACGGCACCGTCACCCGTCGTTGCGCCGCGAGCGATGCGCTGTCGAGCCGGTCGAGCAGCGTGGTCAAGCCGGCCAGGTCACGACCGACACGCCTGAGCAGCCAGTCCAGCGCGGCTTCCTCCAGCACCAGGCCGCGACGCTGGGCGCGTTGGCTCAGCACCTCGCGGCGGCCGTGTTCGTCCAGTGGCGCCAAGGTCAGGCGCGCGCACTGCGCCAGCCGCGAGCGCAGGTCGGGCAGCACCAGCGCCAGGCGGTCGGGGTGATCGCAGGCGGCATACAGCACGGTGGTGCCGATGGCCCGCGCCCGGTTGTGGGTATCGAACAGCGCGACCTCGTCATCGCGGTGCCCGGCGATGGCGTCCAGGTCATCCAGCGCGAGTAGGTCGTGGCCCTCCAGCGCCTCGAGCGCCTCGCGCAGGCGTCCGGCGGCGGTGGCGAGCGGCAGGTAGGCGGCGCGGCGTCCGGCGGCCTCGGTCGCGGCGCAGGTCGCCAGCAGCAGATGGGTCTTGCCGACTCCGGCCGGACCCGACAGGTACTGCCAGTCGCCGCCCGGCTGCGCAGCCAGCGCGCGCAGTTGCGCCAGGGCGCCGGCCGGGGCGCCGACGAAGGTGTCGAGGCGCTGGTCCGGCGGGTAGCGCAGCGCCAACGGCAGCTGCGGCACGCTCATTCCCGTGCGCGCTCCGGCTGCGGATCATCGCGGCCTTGCTCGAACACGATCGACCCGGCCTCGCCCGCGTACAGCTTGCTGTTGGTGTAGCGCTCCTGCGCGAAGCCCAGCAGCACGTTGGCCACCGCCGCCACCGGCAACGCCAGCAGCATCCCCAGGAAGCCGAACAACTGCCCGCCGGCCAGCACCGCGAAGATCACTGCCACCGGGTGCAGCCCGATGCGGTCGCCCACCAGCTTCGGCGTCAGCCAATAGCTCTCGATCACTTGGCCGACGCCGAACACCGCAAGCACGCCGGCGACGTGTTTCCAGTCGCCGTACTGCACCAGCGCGGCGATCACGCCCATGATGATGCCGCTGGCCGGGCCGATGTACGGGATGAAGGTGAGCAGCCCGGCAATGATGCCGATCAGGATGCCCAGGTCCAGCCCGACCAGCCACAGACCGACGGCGTACATCACGCCGAGGATCAGCATCACCAGGAACTGCCCGCGCAGGAACCCGCCGAGCATGTCGCTGGAATCCTGTGCGAGCCGGCTGACCGTGGCGAGGTACTTGCGCGGCACCAGCGAAGCGGCGCGCGCGACGAACAGGTCCCAGTCGCGCAGGAAGAAGAACGCCAGCACCGGCAGCAGCACGATGTTGGCGACCCAGGCGATCACCGCAAAGCCGGAACGCGACATGTAGCCCAGCACGGAGCTGGCAAAGCCGCCGGCGCGCTCCCAGTTGCTGCGCAGCAGCTCGGTCAGGCTGTTGAGGTCGAGCCAGCCGATGAGCTCCAGACCGGTGCGGGTCTCGATCCACGGCAGCGCGGTGGTCATGAACCAGTCGCGGTAGCTCGGGAAGGAGCGGACCAGCGTGGCGATCTGGTTCTCGATCGCCGGGACCAGCAGCAGCAGGATCACCAACAGCGCCAGCGACATCACCGAAAACACCAGCATCACCGCAACATTGCGCGAGCGGCCGGCCCTCTGCAGCCGATCGACCAGCGGATCGCCAAGCCAGCCGAGCAGCGCCGCCAGCACGAATGGGGTAAGGACCGGCGCCAGCACCCACAGCAGCCAGAACACCAGCGCCGCCACCGCGGCCCACTGCAGGCGTTGCAAGAAACGCGCGATGTCGTGCAACGGCGTGGATGCGGTCTCCATCACCGCAGCCTGTAGACGGGCGGCGTGCGGTCGCCGCCGATCAGCTGGCCATCACGGTCGACCAGCGGCGCGTCGCGGTCGAGCGGTGTGTTGCCGGTCCCGCGCTCGACCGGCACGTCGGTGGTGCGCGGGTAGTCGCCGGCCCTGCCTTGCTCGTCACCGCCGACCAGCACGTCATCGCCCTCGATCGCCTGCTGCAGCCCGCGCAGGCCGGTGAGCAGATCCAGCTCGAGCTCCAGCGCCTGAGCGGTGGCGCGCACCGGGGTGATGCCGCGCACCACCGCCAGCTGCTGCAGATAGCCTGACAGGCGCATGAAGTCGTCGCTGCTGTCGATTCCGGTGAACACCACCAGGAACCGGCCGGGCGGCCCCACCTCGGTGCTGCGCTTGGCGTAGCGCCCGGCCAGCGCGTCGGCGGCGCCGTCGGCGCCGGTCGCCATCACGCGCCGGGCGTCGCTCCCGCGCTCGGACCACTGATCCAGCACCCGGCCGCCATCGACGAATGTCCAGTCCGCGGCCCAGCCGCCGTCGGCGCGGTAGAGCTTGCCGATCAGTTGCATCGGCGGGTCGTAGCGTCGCGAGGCGCGCGCCACCGCGGCCGAGTCGCCGCGCCAGATCGCGCCGACGACGGCCTGCTCGGCCGCGCCGCCTTCGGGCAGCCTGAGCTGGAATCCGCGCTCGACCGCCTGATCGAGCACCGAGCGGGCGGCATCCGCCTGCGCCGTGGCGACCAGCCGCGGCCCGCGACCGTCGTCGATCGCCAGCCACATCACCGGCTGGGGCCGTGGCTGCGGCCATGTCGGCACGCCCAGCACTTCCACGATCGCATCGACCTGCTCCTGGTCGAAGCGCATCACCAGGGTGGTACTGAAACTGGGCGCGCCACCGGCCGACAGCCCCTCGTCCTGGCGGTAGTCGTAGCCGCTGACATAGTCCTGCGCGCGGCGCAGCAGTTGTCCGACGCCCGGCTGCGAGGCGATGTCGCCATCGCCGGACAGCTTGGTCAGCACCTGCGCCAGTCCGCGTGCGAACGCGACCCGGCGCTCGGCCGCGCCCTGGCCGTTGACCGTGATCTCGGCCGCGTACAGGCCCTGCGCACCGGCGCGATCGCCCTCGACCCGTTGCGCCGTCGCGGCCAGGCTCGCCAGCATCAGCGCAGCCGACCAGACTGCGAGGGTTGCCATACGGATTGCGCGAGCCATCGGCGTCCTTAACTTGCGAAAATATGCCGAAATGGTGCCGCAGTGGCGCAGGCACGTCCATCGGCGCACGGAAAGCCGGCGCGGCGCGGGCAAAACCGGCAGCCTTCGCGACTGTTAAAATCGCCGCTTTCCCGCGACCCCAAGGCCGCCGTGTCCAGCACCCCGCCCGCCCCGACACCCCTCACCTACCGCGACGCCGGTGTCGACATCGACGCCGGCAACGAGCTGGTCGAGCGCATAAAACCGCTGGTCAAGCGCAGCTTCCGTCCCGAGGTGATGGGCGGACTGGGCGGTTTCGGCGCGCTGTTCGACCTCTCGGGCAAGTACCGCGAACCGGTGCTGGTGTCGGGTACCGACGGCGTCGGCACCAAGCTCAAGCTGGCCCAGCAGCTGAACCGCCACGACACCATCGGCATCGACCTGGTCGGCATGTGCGTCAACGACGTGCTGGTGCAGGGCGCTGAGCCGCTGTTCTTCCTGGACTACTTCGCCACCGGCAAGCTCGATGTGGAAACCACCGTGGCCGTGGTCGGCGGCATCGCGCGGGGCTGCGAGATGGCCGGCTGCGCTCTGATCGGCGGCGAGACCGCCGAGATGCCCGACATGTACGCCCCGGGCGAATACGACCTGGCCGGCTTCACCGTCGGTGCGGTCGAAAAGTCGCAACTGCTCGACGGCAGCCAGGTCCGGGCCGGTGACGTGATGATCGGCATCGCCTCCTCGGGGCCGCACTCCAACGGCTATTCGCTGATCCGCCGGATCTTCGATCGGGCCGGCCGCCCGGGCGACACCGACCTGGGCGGTACCCGCCTGATCGATGCGCTGATGGCGCCGACGGCGCTGTACGTCAAGCCGGTGCTGGAGCTGCTGCGCGGCGGCAACGCTCCGGCGATCCACGCGATGGCGCACATCACCGGCGGCGGCCTGACCGAGAACATCATCCGGGTCGTTCCCGATGGGCTGGGGCTCGACATCGCCGCCTCGGCCTGGGCCTTGCCGCCGGTATTCGACTGGCTGCAGCGCGAGGGCGCGGTGCAACCGCACGAGATGTGGCGCACGTTCAACTGCGGCATCGGCTTTGTGCTGGTGGTGGCGCAGGCGCAGGCCGCAGCGATCGAAGCCGACCTGGGTCGCCTCGACCTGGCGCATTGGCGCATCGGCGAAGTGAGCGCCAGCGACGGTGCCGAGCGCGTGCGCATCGGCTGATGCCCGGCCCCGGTCCCTGCAGACGCGCCGCCGCGGCCGCGCTGTCGTTGCGCGCGGCGCGCTGAGTGGGCATGGCACGTTTGCGGCTGGCCGTGCTCGCCTCCGGCCGGGGCAGCAACCTGCAGGCACTGATCGATGCGATCGCCGACGGGCAGCTCGCCGCCGCGATCGTCGGCGTGTTCTCCGACAAGCCCGACGCGCCCGCGCTGGAACGTGCGCGCCACGCCGGGCTTCCGGCCCGGGCGCTGCGCCCGCGCGACTTCACCACGCGCCTGGCGTACGACCGGGCGCTGTTCGAGCAGGTCGACCAGGCCGGCGCGGACCTGATCGTCTGCGCCGGCTACATGCGCCTGATCAGCCAGCCGCAGGTCCAACCGCGCGTTGGCCGCATGCTCAACATCCATCCTTCACTGCTGCCTGCGTTCAAGGGCCTGCACACGCACCAGCAGGCATTGGACGCCGGTGTCGACGTGCACGGCGCCAGCGTGCATTTCCTCGCGCCGGAGCTCGACGGCGGCCCGGTCATCTCGCAGGCGCGCGTGCCGGTGGTATCGGGCGAGGATGCCGCTACGCTTGGCCGACGCGTGCTGGCGCGCGAGCACCCGTTGCTGGTGCAGACCCTGCGCCTGTTCGCCGCGGCGCGCGTGGCACTGGTTGATGGTGTGGTGCATCTCGACGGGCATGCCGTGCATGCGCCGCTGCAACTCGACCGGGACGATCGGTTCGGTCCTGCGACCTGGGCTGGCTGATGCTGCCCTCCATACGGCGTCACGCCCGGATGGCGCTCCGCGTCGGGACAGCACGAACGCCGCGCGTTAAGCGGGGCGTCACGTGCGCGTGGCTGTTCATGCGCAGGCAGAGCGCTGCCGTCTAGGATTGCGGCATCGACTGAAATGACAGCACGGCATCGCCGATGCGTGCTGGTCCAACAACAGGAGCACGCCGGATGAAGACGGTTATGACAAAGGGCTCGACCAGGCTGGCCCCCCGCAGGGTCCCGGCCGACCGGGTCGCGGCACAGACGCCCGCCCGACGCGACTCGCGGGTCGGGCTCATGGGGATGCTCGGCCTGCTCGCTGCGGCAACGCTGGCGCTCGCCAGCACGCCGGCCGCGGCGGTCGAACCGTTCACCGCCGATTACCGCGCCAGCTACATGGGCATGCAGGCCGACGGCCAGATGAAGCTCGTCTCGGCCGGCGACAACCGGTGGCGCTACAGCCTGGACATCAGCAACGCATTGGCCAACCTCAGCCAGGTCACGGTGTTCGAGGAACGCGGCGGCCTGTGGCGGCCGCTGTCGAGCCAGGACTCGAGCAAGGTGCTGATCAAGAAGCAGGACAAGAGCGCCAGCTATGACTGGTCGCGAGGCGTGGCCAACTGGACCGGCGACGTCAAGCCCGACCGCGCCGGCCCGATCAAGCTGCAGGCCGGCGACATGGACGCACTGCTGATCAACCTGGCGCTGGTGCGCGATCTGGAAGCAGGCCGCCCGCTGGAGTACCGCATGGTCGACAACGGCCGGGTCAAGCAGATGAGCTACACGGTGCAGGGCACCGAGGCGATCACCGTCGGTGGCAAATCGCACCAGGCCACCAAGCTGGTCAACGACGAGGGCGACAAGCAGACGATCGCCTGGGTGGTCGAGGGCATGCCGGTCCCGGCGCGCATCCTGCAACGCGAGGACGGCGAGGACGCGCTCGATCTGCGGGTGCAGGCGGTGCACTGAGGTGCTGTTTGGCTGTCGCTGCCGCGAAGGCGGGACTCCTCATGCATCGCGAGTGTCGCGCCTTCTGCATTGGCGGGCTTCGCGGCTGAAGCCGCTCCTACAGGTACAGGGGCGAGGGGTGCATCAGCCGACCCGCTTGATATTCGCCCCTAGTGCCGAGAGCTTTTCCTCGATGTTCTCGTAGCCGCGATCCAGGTGGTAGATGCGGTTGATGGTGGTCTCGCCCTGCGCCACCAAGCCGGCCAAGATCAGCGAGGCCGAGGCGCGCAGGTCGGTCGCCATGACCGGGGCGCCGCTGAGCGCCTGCACGCCGCGCACCACGGCGGTATGGCCGTCGACGCGGATGTCCGCGCCCAGGCGCAGCAGCTCGTTGACGTGCATGAAACGGTTTTCGAAGATCGTTTCGCTGATGACCCCCACGCCATCGGCAATGCAGTTCATCGCCATGAACTGGGCCTGCATGTCGGTCGGGAAGCCCGGGTGCGGCGCAGTGGTCAGATTGACCGCCTTGGGTCGCCGGCCGTGCATGTCCAGGGTGATGCGGTCGCCGTCGCAGTCCAGTTCGGCGCCGGCCTCCTTGAGCTTGTCGAGCACCGCATCCATCGTGTCGGGGCGCGCGCGGCATGCGGTGATGCGGCCGCCGGTCATCGCCGCGGCGACCAAAAAGGTACCGGTTTCGATCCGGTCGGGCACCACCTGGTGGCGGCCGCCGTGCAGGCGCTCCAGAGCCGCTCTGCCTCACCCAACCCGACGCCTCCTACCGAATCCGACCGTCCACAACGACATCCACACGTGTGGAAAAACGTCGATCCGCCCTGCTCGGGGCCTTGGTCCCATCGAGATCGGAAGAGCG
>JAHWKC010000093.1 GCA_019348095.1 Pseudomonadota bacterium
GCTCGCGCTCCTGGTAGATGCTCTCCACCACCACCACCGCGTTGTCCACCAGCATGCCGACCGCGAGCAGCAGGCCCATCAGCGACAGCACGTTGAGGGTGACATCGACGAAGTACATGAAGCCCAGCGTGATCACGAAGCAGATCGGGATCGCCAGCGTCACCATCAGCGTGGACGGCCAGTGCCGCAGGAAGAAGAACAGCACGATGATCGACAGCGCCAGCCCGACCGCGCCGGCCTCGGCCAGCTCCAGCAGCGAGCCGGTGACCTCCTCGCCCTGGTTGTGGATCACCTTGACATCGACCCCGCGCAGCGCCGGCTCCTGGCGGATCTCCTCGATCCGCGCGAGCACCGTGCTGGAGACTTCCACCAGGTTGGCGTTACGCTCCTTGAAGATGTCCAGGCCGACCGCCGCGCGCCCGTCCAGGCGGCGGCCAAAATCCATCCGCGCCGGTTTCAGGTTCACATCGGCGATGTCCGACAAACGCAGGCCGCGGGTGTCGATCACCAGCTCGCGCAGTTGTCGCAGGTCGGTCAGCTCGCCGACCGGCTGCACCCGGAAGCGACGGCCGCCGTCCTCGATCTCGCCGGCCGACACTGAAAAGTTCAGCGCGCGCAGGCGGGCGCTGAGCTCGTTGAGGCTCAGGCCGTGTGCGCTCAGGCGCTCGGGATCGATCGCGATCTCGACCTCGTTGGGCGCCGCGCCACTCACCTCCACCCGCGCCACGCCGGGGATGCGTTCCAGCGGGCGCTTGAACTCGCGGTCGATCAGGTCGTAAGCGCCGGTCAGGTCGATGTCGCCGGCCAGGCGCACGCGCAGCACGGCTTCGTCGGAGGTCGAGAAGTTGAACACGTTGTAGCGCTGGAGATCGGCGGGCAGCTCATCGCGGATCGCATCCAGGCGCTCGCGCGCCTCCGAGGCGGCGATGGCGACATTGGTGTCCCAGTCGGAGTAGTAGATCTCGATGAAGGCGCCATCGGCGTTGGCGCCGCCGCGCATGCGCTCCAGCCCGCTCATGGTGGCCAAGGCTTCCTCGGCCGGGCGTAGCACGGTGCGCTCGACCTCCTCGGGGGTCGAACCGGGATACGGCAGCTGCACGAACACGCCGGGGAAGGAGATGTCCGGCAGCGCCTCCAGCGGCAACCGGACCGCCGCGATCAGGCCGATCACGACCATCGATACGAACAGCATCACCGTGGTGACGGGGCGTTTGAGGCTGAGCTCGGCGATGCTCATGCCGGCTGCTCCGCCTCGCCTGCACCAGGATCGATGCCAGCCTGCACCCCGCGGCGACCACGCACGCGGTAGTACCCGTCCGCACGCCGATCCAGCAGGTCGTACACCACCGGGATCACCACCAGGGTCAGCAGGGTCGATACCAGCAGGCCGCCGATCACGGTGATCGCCATCGGCGAGCGCACCTCGGCGCCCTCGCCCATCGCGATCGCCAGCGGCAGGAAGCCGAACAGCGTGCACAAGGTCGTCATGATGATCGGCCGCAGGCGCGAGCGCGCGCCTTCGACCAGGGCCTCGCGCTTGGCCACGCCTGCCTCGCGCAGCTGGTTGACCTTGTCGATCAGGATGATCGCGTTCTTGGTCACCAGCCCGACCAGCAGGATCAGCCCGATGAACACCACCACCGAAATCGAGTTTCCGGTCACCAGCAGCGCCAGCACCGCACCGACCATCGCCAGCGGGATCGTGAAAAGGATCACGAACGGGTGCAGCAGCGACTCGAACTGCGAGGCCATCACCAGGTAGACCAGGAAGATCGCCAGCGCGAACGCGAACAGCAGCGACTTGACCGACTCGGCCAGTTCCTCGCCCTGCCCGCCGATGTGCATGCGCACGTCGGTCAGTGGGTTTTCGGCGACCATCTGCTCGACCTCAGCCACCGCGGCGCCCAGGTCGATATCGTGCAGGTTGGCCGACACGATCGCCACGCGCACCTGGTCGGCGCGGTGGATCTCGCTCGGGCCGGTTGTGGAGACCACCTCGGCCACCGACTCCAGCCGCACCGCGCGGCTGCTGCCGGGATTGACGATCAGGCGGCGGATGTCGTCCAGCGACTGCCGGTCCGATTCGCGCGCGCGCACCAGCAGGTCGTTCACCGGGTCTGGGTAGCTGTTGCGCGTGGCGACTTCGCCGCGCTCCTTGGTCACCACCGCATCGGCGATCTGGCGCGGGGTCAGCCCGAGCGCAGGGGCGCGGTCCTGGTCGTAGCGGATCTGGATTTCCGGGAAGCCCTGCTCCACCGTCGAACTGACATCGGCGTAGTGCGGGTTGTCGCGAAGCATCGCGGCCATCTGCTGGCCGGCACGCTCCAGGGTTGCCAGATCGTCGCCGCGCAATTCGATCTCCAAAGGCGTGGAGAAGCTGAACAGCTGGGGCGGCTGAAGTCGACCTGCGCCGATGGATAGCCGGCCATGCTGTTGCGCAGGCGCTCGGTGGTGGCCGCCTCGACCGACTCGCTGCCGCCATCGGCCATGACCACGGTGAGCTTGCCGATGTTCTCGCCGCTCTCGGTCGGATTGGCGTCCAGCCGCGTGCCGCTGCCGCTGACGCCATACAGCGCCGCCACGCCGGGCTCGTCGCCATGACGCCGCTGGATGTCGCGGACCAGCCCGTCGGTATCGCGCAGCGGCGTACCGGGCGGCAGCTTGACGGTCATCTCGAAGCGGTCCTGCGCCAGTTGCGGGATCAGGTCGGCCCCGAGCATGGGCACCATCAGCAGGGTGAGGGCGAACGCAGCCGCAGCCGCGCCGAGCACCACGCCGGGGCGCTGCATCGCCGCCGGCAGCAGCTTCATGTAGCCGCGTTCGGCGCGGGCGTAGGGCATCATCGCGATGTCGCTGGCCTTGCGCATCACCGGCCCGGCCACCGCCGCCGCGCCGCGCCAGGCGCGCACGAACACCCACACCAGTCCGAAGAACACGCCGCGCGAACCGGCGCCGATGCCCCGCTCGGCCAGCGCCAGTGGCTTGTGCAACTTCGATCTGGGCTCCCAGCGAGGATGCGGTGGCTCCTCCGGGAAACCCCTCGGCGGCCGGCCCTTGATCGCGCTGAGCATCGGGATCAGCGTCATCGACACGGCCAGCGAGATGCCGATCGCCAGCGCCACGGTCAGCGCCTGGTCGCGGAACAGCTGCCCGGCGATGCCCTCCACGAACACCAGCGGCAGGAACACCGCGATCGTGGTGAGGGTGGAGGCGACCACCGCCATGCTGACCTCGCGGGTGCCGGTGATCGCCGCCTGCAGCACGCCCAGCCCGCGCTCGCGCGCCTTGGCGATCGATTCGAGCACCACGATCGAGTCATCCACCACCAGCCCGGTCGCCAGCGCGAGGCCGCCGAGCGACATCACGTTCAGGCTTAATCCCATCTGCTCCATGAAAAAGAACGTGGTGATGATCGAGACCGGCAACGACAGCCCGATCACGAACGTGCTCCAGCCGTCGCGCAGGAACAGGAAGATGATCAGGATCGCCAGGAAGCCGCCGATCACCGCATCCTTCTTGACGTCGGCGATGGCGTGGCGGATGAACTGCGACTGGTCGTCGAGCACAGTCAGTTCGAAATCCGGCGGTATCTGCTCGCTGAGCTGGTCCAGCCGCGCCTGCACCGCGTCGGCGGTGGCGACGGTGTTGGCGTCGCCCTCCTTGTAGATCGCCAGTTCGACCGCCTCGCGGCCGCCAAGGCGGATGATCGCCTCCCGCTCCTTGTAGCCCTGGCGCACGGTCGCGACATCCTTGAGCCGGATCGGCATGCCGCCGGCGACCGCGCCGGAGGATGAGGAGGATGCACTCTGCACCGAGGCCGCCGCCGCCATTGCGTTGGCATCGCCGCTGGCCGCCGCGACCCGCGCCATCTGCTCGGCGGCGCTTGCAGCCGCGCCTCCGCCGGCGCCCTGCGTGGTCACCAGCATCTCGCCGATTTCATCGACGCTGGCGAACTGGTTGACCGTGCGCACCAGGTAACGCTGCGAGCCTTCCTCCAGCCGGCCACCGGAGACATTGACGTTCTCCTGCTGCAGGCGCTCGATGACGGTGGCGATCGGCAGGTTGAGCTGGGCCAGGCGCTGCTGGTCGATGTCGACCTGCACCTCGTCCTCCAAGCCGCCACCGACCTTGACCGCGGCAACGCCATCGACCGGCTCGAGTTTCTTCTTGAGATCCTCATCGGCGTAGCGGCGCAGCAAGGTGAGCTGGCGTACCGATTCGCTGTCGTCCGCCTGCCCGTCCGCGCCGGTCGCGGTGTCCTTGGCCGACAGCGCCAGGCGCAGGATTGGTTGGGTCGACGGATTGAACCGCAGCAGCACCGGCGCCTTGGCCTCTAGCGGCAACTGCAGCACTTCCATCTTGTCGCGCACCTCCAGGCCGGCCTGGTCCATATCGGTGCCCCAGGCGAACTCCAGCACCACGTCACTCTGGCCGGTGTGCGACACCGACTTCAGCGTGCGCAGCCCCTTGACCACGCCGACCGCCTCCTCGACCGGCTTGCTGATCAGGGTCTCGATTTCCGACGGCGCCGCACCGACGTACTCGGTGCGCACCGTCAGCGTCGGATAGCTCAGATCCGGCAGCAGGTTGACCTTGAGGTTGCCCAGCGCGATCAGGCCGAACAGCAGGAAGCTGATCGTCACCATCGCCACGGTCACGCGGCGGCGGGTGGAAAACTCGACCAGGTCGAACGGGGTCGCGTCGCCGGGGTGGTGCGGCGCGCCGTCGGCGGGAGGGTGTCGCTGGGAGTCGCTCACGGAATCGCTCACCTGGCAGTCCCCGCGCTTACTGCTGGTCGGCCGGATCGGCAGCCGGTGCATCGGCTGCCGGCGCGCTCGCCACCTGCGGCGCCGCCGGTTTGTCGCCGATCACCTGCACCGCGCTGCCGTCACGCAGCGCGGTCTTGCCGGCGATCACGACCTGATCGCCGCGTTGCAGTCCTTTGCGGATCTCCGCCCAGGCGCCGTCGAGGTACCCCAGCTCGACCGGCACGCGCAAGGCCTTGCCGTCGCGCACCGCGAACACGGCCGGGTCGCCGGCGCCATCGAGCAGCGCCATGCGCGGCACCACCAGCGCGTCGGTGCGCTGGTCGTAGGCGATGCTGATGCGGCCGAACATCCCCGGCTGCAGCAGCTCGACGCCCTCGAACGCGGCAATCACGCGGAACGTACCGCTGCCGGCATCGACCACCGGTGCAACGCGGTCGACGGTGCCGGTGAAGGTCCTGCCCGGCAGCGCATCGACGCTCAGCTCCACCGGCAGCCCGGGCTTGAGCGTAGCCAGCTCGCGTTCGGGCACGTTGAGCACTGCCTCCAGGCGCGAGGTGTCGACGATTCGGAAAATCGGCGTGTTGATCTGCACGAAATTGCCGGCCTTGATCGAGCGCGAGGCGACCACCCCGGAGATCGGTGCGGTGACATTGGCGTAGGACAGCTCGAGGTTGGCCAGCCGATTGGTGGCGCGGGCGTTTTCGAGGTCGTACTTGATCTGGTCGATATCGTTGGCGCTGAGCAGTTGTTGCTCGGCCAGCTGGCGCGAACGCTCGTAGTTGCTCTGCAACTTGGCCATCTGCGCGGCCGACTGCGCCGCCTGCAATTGAGCCCGGGCCGAGTCCAGGCGCACCAGGGTCTGGCCGGCGCGGACTACGTCGCCCTCCTCGACCAGCACCTCCAAGGCCACTCCGGAGGTCTTGGCGACGACCTGCGACTCGCCGCGCGCCTCCAGCGGCGCAGTGCCGGTGTAGCTGGCGGAGATCGCGCGCAGCGAGGCCTGGGCAACTTCCACCGGCACCGCTTCGGGGGCGTCCTGCTCGGTGGTCTTGGCCTGCGCGTCGCCCGGCCCGCCGCTGCAGGCGGTCAGGGCCAACGTGCAAACCAGTGCGAGTGCGGTGGCGCAGGCATGGGCGCGGCGGTGCGAAAGAATGTGGAGGCGCATCTCAGTTATCCCGAATGTGGCTGTCGGCCGGCCTGTATGCCGGTGTTGTACGAAGGTATATCACCCATCGGAAAAGCCGCATCCGCCGAAGGTCACGGTGACTGCCGCCATGGCCTACCGCCGGCGCGCGGCGGGAAGCCCTTTTGCACGACGCGCTGCTGCCGCGTGAGCGGCCCACGCCGGCGGCGCGGCGGTCACTTCGCGATCGGGGCATGGCCGCCTTGCTCCCGTGGGCCCGGCTCGCGCAGGCCGGTTCGGGCGCGGGCGTCGCTGGCGGACGCAGCCTTCAAGAGAACGCCGGGGGCACGCCTGGCCCATCGATGCAAACCGCAGCGGTTCGTTGCGCCGATGGCGCAAGCTATACTTGGCTTCTTGCGTGGTTTCCGGTGCTCTGTTTCCGGTTTTGGGCCAGTGTCCGGCGCTGGATCGATCCGCCCGGCGGATCAGACCCGGACGCCGACAACAGAAAGCGCGCTTACCCTTTCGCCAGCCATTGAGATTGCGGACCCCAGACATGATGCGACCGTTGACGATCGCCGCCTGCCTCGCCCTGGTTCCCGCCGCCGCGCCCGCGGCCGCCCAGGACGTTGCCAGCCCCCCGACCTCCGCGCCGACCACGCCGACCGTCGCCTCCGCCGATGCTTCGAGCGTATCCAGCGTCCGCGGCAATCCCGAAACCGGCCGCATGCTGACCTACACCTGCCAGGGCTGCCACGGGGTGGAAGGCTACGAGAACGCCTACCCGAACTACCACGTGCCCAAGATCGGTGGGCAATCGGCGGCCTACCTGGTCGGCGCGCTCAACGACTACCGCTCGGGCGCGCGCAAGCACCCGACCATGCAGGCCCAGGCGCAGAGCTTCTCCGAGCAGGACATCGCCGACATCGCCGCCTTCCTCTCGAACCTGAAGTGAGTGAACTGACGTCCATGACGAAATCCCGCCTCTCCGCCGGCGTCATCGCCACCGTCCTGCTCGCCGCGCTGGCCACGGGTTGTTCCCCGGATTCCGAAGGCGCCGAAAGCGGCGACGCCAACACGGCACCGACCTCGTCATCGGCCGGCCTGCCCAGCGGCAACATCGTTGCGGGCGAAGAGCGCGCCAATGCCAAAGGCGCCGCGACCGGACAGTCCTGCATTGACTGCCATGGCGCCAATGGAAATGCGCCCATCGACCCGAGCTACCCCAAACTCGGCGGCCAGTACGCCGACTATCTCGCGTACGCGCTGCAGACCTATCGCAACGGCACCCGCGAGCACCCGCTGATGGCGGCCCAGGCGCAGAACCTGAGCGACCAGCAGATCGCCGACCTGTCGGTCTGGTTCGCCTCGCGTCCGAGCGAACTGACCGACCTGCATGGTGCGCACCAGTAACACGCCGACGCCAACGTAGCTTCCCGAAGGCCTGCTCAAGCAGGCCTTTTCGGTTCGGTTTCTTGCCCATCACCGCTGTAGGAGCGGCTTCAGCCGCGAACCAAAACCGTCTGCCGACGCCGGCCCGCCGGCCACCGATCGCGGCTGAAGCCGCTCCTACAGGGCAAAACCCACGGACGCGGCTCAACCGCCCGGCCGGATGCTGCCGTTGTCCTCCTGCAGCTCCGGCTTGAAGGGGATGTCCGGTGGCGGCCGCGCGGTGGCCGGCTGCTCGTTGAGGTTCGGGTCGGAAATGCCGCAGCCGCCGCCCAGGCCGAGCATCGACACCACGCACAGGATGGTCTTGTTGGTGCCCGGGATCGGGATCGCGACCTCGCGCATGCCCCTGCGCACCCATTCGGCCAGCAGCGTCTCGTTGGGGCGCCAGTACTGGTCGAAGGCGGTCGGCTCGTAATCGATCGGGGGGCGCTTGAGCCAGGTGCCGGAGCGGTCCAGGTCGGTGATTTCGTCGGTCACCGTGCCCGGCGGCATGCCCGGCGATGCCGAACCCGGGGTATCCGCCAGCCGCACGCTGCCATCGCTGTTGTAGATGCCCGGCTCGTCGCCGCGTTGCGCACCGGGCTGGTCGTGCGCGGCATCGCCCCAGTCGTCCCCCCGCGCAGGCGTCGCCCAGCCGCCGGCGGACGGCGCCGGACGCGGACCGCTGCCCACCACTTCGTCGCGCGCCTGGGCCATAGC
>JAHWKC010000094.1 GCA_019348095.1 Pseudomonadota bacterium
GAGCTGCTGCACGACGCCGACGTCGCCCTGTACCGCGCCAAGAGCGGCGGGCGCAGCCGTTTCGTTTTGTTCGACGAGAGCCTGCAACTGGCCGCGCTGGACGTGCTGGAGGTCGAGCGCGAATTGCGCACCGGGATCGCCCACGGCGGATTCGAGCCGTACTTCCAGCCGCTGGTGCGCCTGTCGGACGCGCACCCGATCGGCTATGAGGCGCTGATCCGCTGGCACCATCCCGAGCGCGGCCTGCTCGGCCCGAGCCAGTTCCTGCCGGTGGCCGAGGACAGCGGCCTGATCGAGGCGGTGGACTGGGCGATGTACCGCGCCGCCTGCGCCGCCGCGGTGCCGCTGGTGCGCGACGGCGGCTTTATCACCATCAACCTGTCGCCGCGCCACTTCCAGAACGCCGAGTTCGACCGCCAGCTGCTGCAACTCACCGCCGAGACCGGATACGACCCCGCGCGGCTGCGCGTGGAGGTCACCGAGGGCACCCTGCTCGGCGACCCCGACGCGGTGGTGCGCATCCTGGAGCGGCTGCGCGCCGGCGGCATCGAGGCGGCGCTGGACGACTTCGGCACCGGCTATTCCTCGCTGGGCTACGTGCACCGGTTCCCGCTGAAGATGATCAAGATCGACCGCTCGTTCGTCGAGCCGCTCGGATCCGACAGCTCGCATCGCAGCTCCGCGGTGGTCGCCGCGGTGCTGGCGCTGGCGCACTCGCTCGGGCTGGAAGTCGTGGCCGAGGGAATAGAAACGCCGGCGCAGCGCGACGCGCTGATCGCGATGGGCTGCGTCTACGGACAGGGTTACCTGTTCGGGCGGCCGCAGCCGGCCGCGCACTGGAGCACTCCATAGCAAAGCCTTTGGTAGGAGCGACGTCGCGGCCGCGCGGCTCCGGTCACTGCCCTGTCGCGACTCACGTCGCTCCTACCAAGCGTAGCGGCGGCAATCCTGGTGACAGGTGACGCTGGCGCGCGCTGCGGCGACAATGCGGCGATGAGCCAGACCACCGATCCCGCGCTGTTAGACACCGTCGAAACCGAAACCGCGCCGTCGCCGGAATGGACCGTGTTGTGGCTGCACGGCCTCGGCGCCGACGGCAACGACTTCGCTCCGATCGTGCCGCAGCTGGTGCGCCGCGACTGGCCGGCACTGCGCTTCGTGTTTCCGCACGCGCCGGTGCGGCCGGTCACGATCAACAACGGCGTGCCCATGCGCGCCTGGTACGACATCCGCAGCTTCGATTTCAACGCGGCCGACTTCGCCGATCGCGCCGACGACGCCGGCGTCACCCAATCGGTCGCCGAGGTCGAGGCGCTGATCGCGCGTGAGGCCCGGCGCGGCGTGCCGGCTTCGCGCGTGCTGCTGGCCGGCTTCTCGCAGGGCGGCGCGATCGCGCTGGCGGCCGGGCTGCGCCGTGCCACGCCGCTGGCCGGCCTGATCGCGCTGTCGACCTACCTGCCGCTCAGCCAGTCCGCGGCCGAAGCGGCGGTGCGCGAACGCGGCGCGGCGGTGACCGCACAACCCTTGTTCATGGCGCACGGCCAGTTCGACCAGGTGGTGCCGTATGCGGCCGGTGCGGCCAGCCAGGCGCGGCTGCGCGCGCTGGGCTTGAGCCTCGACTGGCACCAGTACCCGATGGCGCACCAGGTCTGCGCCGAGCAGATCCGCGACCTGGGCGATTGGCTGTCGCGGCGTTTCGGGCGGGCCTGAGCGCGCCTCCGCGGCGCACATTGCTGCGATGGTGGCCCTGCGCACCTCATCCCGGGATCCAGTGTTGAAACGCCAGGGCGCAAGCCGGCTACTATCGGGGCAGGCGTCCATGGCGACGGTCTGGGGGGTACGGACCCGATGGCAACCGAGTCGATGAGCGTTGCGCCGATGACGGTGGTCATCGCCGACGACGAACCGCTGGCGCGCGACCGCCTGCGCAGCCTGCTGCGTGAGCAGCCCGGAGTGGAGGTGGTCGCCGAGGCCGGCGATGGCCAGCACGCGCTGCACGCGTGTGCCGAGCACGAGCCGGACCTGGTGCTGCTCGACATCGCGATGCCCGGCATCGACGGGCTGGAGGCGGCGCGGCACCTGGCCGCATTCGAGCCGCGCCCGGCGGTGGTGTTCTGCACCGCCTACGACGCCCACGCGCTGTCGGCGTTCGAGGCCGAGGCGATCGACTACCTGGTCAAACCGGTACGCCCCGAACGGCTGGCCGCGGCGCTGGAGCGCGTGCGCACCTTCGCCGCCGGGCGCGGGCGCAACGGCCCCGCGCCTGCCGGGCAACGCCGCAGCCACCTGTGCGCGCGGCTGCGCGGCAGCCTGCGGCTGATCCCGATCGAGGACGTGCACTACCTGCAGGCCGAGGAGAAGTACGTGGTGGTGCACCACGCGCGCGGCGAGGACCTGATCGAGGAGTCGCTCAAGTCGCTGGAGGAGGAATTCGCCGAGTGTTTCATCCGCATCCACCGCAACTGCCTGGTCGCGCGGCACGAGATCGTCGAGCTGAAGCGTTGCCCCGACGGCCACGTGCACGCGGTGCTGCGCCACGGCAAGCAGCCGCTGGAAGTCAGCCGCCGCTGCGTGGCGGGGTTGCGGGAGATGTTGAAGCACCTCTGACTCGCGGTTTTCGGGGCTCGGGACTCGGAAAATCAGGAGCGGGTTCGCAAAGGACGCAAATAGCGCAAAAGGGAAGCAGGATTCGCCTGGTTCATCTTTGCGGCTTTGGCGTCCTCTGCGGACGGCTTCATGCTCCACCGAGTCCCGAGTCCCGAGTCCTGAGTCCCGAGTCCCGAGTCCCGAGTCCCGAGTCCCGAGTCCCGAGTCCCGCCCCGTCCGCCACAGCGCCACTCCCGCCGAGCGGCGATAATGGCCCCATGACCACGCTGCGCATCGCCACCCGCAAGAGCCCGCTCGCCCTGTGGCAGAGCGAACACGTCGCCGCCGGCCTGCGCCGGGCGCATCCGGGGCTGGAGGTGGTGCTGGTGCCGATGAGCACGCGCGGCGACGAGGTGCTGGACCGCTCGCTGGCCGCGATCGGCGGCAAGGGGCTGTTCCTGAAGGAGCTCGAACTGGCGATGCAGCGCGGTGAAGCCGACTGCGCGGTGCATTCGCTGAAGGACGTGCCGATGGAGCTGGAGCCGGGGTTTGCATTGCCGGCAATCCTGGAGCGCGCCGATGCGGCCGACGCGTTCGTCAGCCACCGCTTCGAGGACATCGCCGCGTTGCCGCATGGCGCCTGCGTCGGCACCTCGTCGTTGCGTCGCCAGGCGCAGCTGCGCGCGCTGCGGCCGGACCTGCAACTGCGCGACCTGCGCGGCAACGTCAACACCCGCCTGGCCAAGCTCGATGCCGGCGACTACGACGCCATCGTGCTGGCCTGCGCCGGCTTGCAGCGGCTCGGCTTCCAGGCCCGCATCCGCAGCCGCCTGCAGCCGCCACAGTGGTTGCCCGCGCCGGCGCAGGGCGCGATCGCGGTGGAGTGCCGCGACGACGACCCCGACGTCCACGCCCTGTTTGCCGCGCTCGACCACATGCCCACGCGCGTCTGTGCCGAGGCCGAGCGGGCGATGAACCGTGCACTGGACGGCAGCTGCCACGTGCCGATTGCGGCGTACGCGCAGCTGGAGGGCGAGCAGCTGCACCTGCACGGCCTGGTCGGCTCGGCGATCGACGGCCGCATTGTGCGCGCGCAGGCCGAGGGCCGCGCCGATGTCCGCGAGGCGCTGGCCTGGGGCGTCGCGCAGTCGCTGCTGGCGCAGGGCGCGGGCGAACTCATCGGCGCCGCCAGGTAAGGGCCGCTGGAGAGCCGAGCTTGCTCGGCTGCGCACCCACGAGGGCTCGCGCATCCACCGCGCTGCAGCGGAGCAAGCTCCGCTCGACCATCGAACCGCCGCACTCCGGCCGCGGCCTCTCTGTAGGAGCGCCCCATGGGCGCGAACGCAAATCGGGCAGGCGCGATGGTTCGGTTTCCATCGCGGCCATGGGCCGCTCCTACAAAAGCGCCGGTGATCCCGTGGAGCCGAGCAACTCGGCTCTACCGTTTGACGGTCAGTAGTACAGCGACACCAGGTGCCGCGCCTCTGCGAAGAACAGCCAGCGTTCGACCGCCGCGCCGCACAACGTGCTCACCGCCGCGGCGGCGAACCACGGTGCCGCGTCCACGTGCACCAGCAGCCACACCGGCAGCATCAGCAGCGCCGGCAGCACCGCGAACAGCAGCACGGCGATGGAGCGAAGCTTTCGCGCGTGCTTGCGTGCGAGCACGAACACCATCTCGCGGGTGAGGAAGTTGCCTTCGGTGTGCGGACGCTCGAACACCTGGACCTCTCGCTCCGGCAGCCCGACCGCATCGCCGCGCGTCGCCGGCAGCGGGGTGTGGTCGATGTCGCGCCAGTAGCGGCGCTTGAGCCACCACAGCGCGGCCATCAGCGTGATCGCCAGCAGCGCCGGCAGGCGGCCGAGCCGGCCATCGACCCCCTCGATCGCGGCCAGCAGCAGCCCGCCGCTCAGCAGTGCGAACACGAGGTAGCCGGGCAGTACCAGCCGGTGCCGCCAGGCCGGGATCGGCTTGAGTGAGGCATAGATCATCGCCGTGCAGGCCACCGTGACCAGCGCACACGCGGCCAGCAGCAGGCATAGCGCCACGGTCGCGGCATTGAGCGGAATGGAGAACACCGCATCGTGCCGGTCGATCATCTGCGCGTAGGCGAGCAGGCCGAATGCCAGCGCTGGTGGGTAGGTCAGTACCGCGGCCACGCCTTCGCGCGACAGCCACGACGTGCGCCATTGCGAGAACGCGCGCCAGGCGCGCATCGGCTTGCCCAGGTGCCACAGCGAGCTGACCAGGCCGACGGTGGCCAGCACCAGTGCGAGCGCGGTGGCGACCGCGAGCAGCCACGGATCGACCCGGCCGGTCAGCGCGGCGAGCGCGCTCCAGAACAGCAGCCCGTAGCCGGCGCCCGACAGCGTGCTGAAGATGATGACCGAAAACGCCGGGTGCATCAGGCCGGACCGGCCGGTTGCCGACGCGGCGCGCCACGCCGCCGACGCGGTGGCGCGCTCATCGCGACAGCGCCCGGTCGAGCCAGCGCAGCACCGACGGCAAGGCGGCGGCGTCCAGTGATTCGCCCGGCGCGCTGGCTGCCACCGTGCTTGCATCGCCGCCGGCGCGGCGCGGGCGTGGCGGCAGGTACTGGTTGACCGGCTTGTAACCGAGCTCCGGCATCAGGTCGACGCCGCCGCGCGCGGCGACCAGCTTGGACACTTTAGAGTCGGGGTCGCCCAGGTCGCCGAAGTGGCGCGCCCGGGTCGGGCAGGCCTGCACGCAGGCCGGCTGGCGCTCCTCCTCGGCCAGGTTGTCGTTGTAGATGCGGTCGATGCACAGGGTGCATTTCTTCATCACCCCCTCGACCTCGCTGTATTCGCGCGCGCCGTAGGGGCAGGCCCAGGAGCACAGCTTGCAGCCGATGCACTTGTCCTCGTCGACCAGCACGATGCCGTCCTCGGCGCGCTTGTAACTGGCGCCGGTCGGGCACACCGTGACGCACGCCGGCTGCTCGCAGTGCAGGCACGAGCGCGGGAAATGCAGGGTCATGGCAGGCTGCGGCGCCTGCGCCCCGGCGCCTGAACCACACCTGGAACCCTCATCCGGCCTGCCGCCACGCGCCGGCTCGCCCTGGACAGAGGGCGAACCGGGTTGAGCAAGGGCTTGCTCGGCAGCGAGCTCGTAACTGTGCACCCGGTTGAACCACACCCCGGTGGGATCCTTGCCGTACGGCTGCTCGTCGGTCAGCGGCGCGGCGAAGCCGCCGGCGTTCCACTCCTTGCAGCTGACCGCGCAGGCGTGGCAGCCGACGCAGGTGTCCAGGTCGATCACCAGGCCCATCTTCTTCTTCGACGGTGGCGGCAGGTCGGTCATCGGTTCGGTCGGGTGTGGGTCACGGCATGCGCCTCAGAACGGGAAGAACCGCGGAATCAGCAGGGTCGCCATCATCCAGAAGATCAGGTTCAGCGGCAGGCCGATCTTGATGAAGTCGGCAAAACGGTAGCCGCCGGCAGCGTAGACCATGGTGTTGGTCTGGTAGCCGACCGGGGTGGCGAATGCGGTCGAGGCCGCAAACGCCACCGCGACCAGGAACGGCTTGGCATCGACCCCGAGCGATTCGGCCGCGGCGATCGCCACCGGCACCACCAGCACCGCCGCGGCATTGTTGCTCATGATTTCGGTCAGCACCGAGGTCAGCAGGTAGATCACCGATAGCGTCACCACCGGGCCGAACTGACTGAACAGGCCGATCGCGTTCTGCGCGACCCAGTCGGCGCCGCCGCTGCGCTCCAGCGCGATGCCCAGCGGCAGCACGCCGGCCAGCAGGATGACCACGCGCCAGTCGATCGCCGTATAGGCCTCGTCGGGTTCCAGGCAGCGCAGCACCACCAGTGCGACACAGCCGAGGATCGCCGAGGCAACGATCGGCAGCCAGCCGGCCGCGGCCATGCCGACCACCGCCAGCAATACGCCGGTGGAGAGCAGCGCGCGGCGGCGGTCGACGCGTTGCTGGGTGCGCTCGCCCAGCACCACCAGCCCCGGATCGTCGCGCAAGGCCTCCAGCGAGCTTTCCGAGGCATCCACCAGCAGGATGTCGCCAAGCGCCAGCGGCACCTGGTTGACCGGCCGGCGCAGCACCACCCGGCGGCGCTGCAGCCCGTGCACGCGCACCCGGTAGGTGTGGCCGAAGCGCATCTCCGAGATGGTGTGGCCGATCAGCGGCGAGCCCGGCGCGACCATCACCTCGGCGTGCAGGCGCTCGGCGCGGTCGCTGTCCAGATGCGGCGCCACCCGGTCGTGGTCGAGCTTGTGGCGCCGGCGCAGCGCCTCGACCTGCTCCCACTCGCCGTGCAGCAGCAGGCGGTCGCCGGCGCGCAGGTTGGTCTGCGCGGCCGACGCGCTCGTGCCGCCCTCGCGCAACACGTTGATCAGTTCCACCTCCAGGCTTTCGGGCCGCGGCGCATCGCTCTCGTCCTCATCCTCATCGTCTGCCTCGTCGGGCCGGGTGAGCGGCTTGGACAGGTCGCCGGCGGGAAGGTCGATCGCCGGCGACTTGGCCGGCACCACCAGCTCGATCAGGTAGCGCCCGCCGTGGCCTTCGCTGTCGGGCTCGGCGATGCCCAGGTTGGGCAGCAGGAAGCGCCGCGCCAGCATCAGGTAGACCAGCCCGACCGCGACGAAGATCACCCCCAGCGGCGCGAACTCGAACAGGCCGAAGCCCTCGCGGCCGGTCTGCACTGCCAGCGAATTGACCAGCAGGTTGGTCGAACTGCCGATCAGCGTGCACACGCCGCCGAACTGCGCCGCATACGACAGCGGGATCAGGAACTTGGAGGCCGGCAGCTTGTTGGCTGCGGTCGCCGCCAGCACCAGCGGCAGGAACACCGCCAGCGCCGCGGTGTTGTTGACGAAGCCGGAGATCAGCGCGATCAGCGACATCATCACCAGCGCGAACAGCCAGCCCGACTTGATCCGCGCCAGCATCTCGCCCAGGCCCTGCAGCGCGCCGCTGCGCTGCAGGCCGGCGCTGAGCACGAACATCGCCGCGACGGTGATCGTGGCCTGGCTGGAAAAACCCGACAGCGCCTCGACCGGCGAGACCAGCCCGAGCACCAGCAGGCTGGCCAGCACCAGCACCGCGACCACGTCGACCCGCAGCTTCTCGGTGACAAACAGGTAGACCGCGCCGGCGAGCACCGCCAGGGTCAGCCACAGCTCGGTCGCCATCAGCCCCGCACCTGCCCGGCGCGGCGCCGTGGCGGCCCGGCGAAGCTCGATACCCAGGGTGGTCCGGGCCCGCTCGAGCTTGTTCACGTCGGATCCCACGTCGATGAAGTCGATCTCCCCGTTGGCCAGGGCATCGATCTGGGCGTCGGGGTCGATCACCCGGTAGATCAGTCGGTCGAGCTTGGCCGGGCTGCCCCACCACCGCTCGTTGCGCACGAGGGTGATGGTCTGGGCTGTCCGGTCGAGGCTCTCGAACTTGAACGGGCCGGCGGTGGTG
>JAHWKC010000095.1 GCA_019348095.1 Pseudomonadota bacterium
CTCCCCCGGCCACGACAGCGGCAGCGTGACGCTGATCTGCGAGCCCGAGTCACCGGCATGGAGCGACTGGTTCCTGGTCGATGACGGCACCAACTTCGAGAACGCCGAGGCGATCACCCGCGCCATCAGCCGCCGCGTCGCCGAGCGCCGCCGCAACGAGAAGGCCGAAGCGGCGCAGACCGTGACCGAGAAGGAGCTCACCGTCGCCAAGCTCAGCCTGCTGCACGCGCAGGTCGAGCCGCACTTCCTCTACAACACGCTGGCCAGCGCGCAGCTGCTGACCCGCAGCGACCCGCCGCGCGCCGACCAGATGCTGGGCTACCTGATCCAGTACCTGCGTCATTCGCTGCCGCGCACCGACGACGAGCTGTCCACCCTGGGCGCTGAGCTGGAACGCGCGCTGGCCTACCTGGAGATCCTCAAGATCCGCATGGGCCCGCGGCTGACCGTGCAGGTCGACGTACCGGAGAGCCTGCGCGCCACCGCGCTGCCGCCGATGATGCTGCAGACCTTGGTGGAGAACGCGATCAAGCACGGGCTGGAGCCGCGCACCGGCGGCGGCACCGTGTGGATCCGCGCGCGCCGCAGCGAGGGCGTGGTGGCGGTGACCGTGGCCGACGACGGCGATGGCTTCAACGCCAAGACCAGCGGCACCGGCATCGGCCTGAAGAACGTGCGCGAGCGCCTGCGCCTGGTGTTCGGCGGCGAGGCCGCGCTGGCGGTGGTCGCCAACTTCCCCGCCGGCGTGGCCGCGACGATCACCGTGCCGGCCGGCGCCGAACGCGAGACCGACCATGTCTGACATCCCGAACTCCACCGGCGCCGCGGTGACCTGCGTGATCGCCGAGGACGAAGCGCTGCTGCGCCAGGCGCTGATCGACCGGCTCGGGCAGGCCTGGCCCCAGCTGCGGATCGTGGCCGAGTGCGAGGACGGCGCCGGCGCGCTGGAGGAGATGGCCGAACACCAGCCGGAGGTCGCTTTCCTCGACATCCGGATGCCCGGCCTGAACGGGCTGGAAGTCGCCGCCGCCGCTGCGCAGGCCAGCCCGCGCACCCAGATCGTGTTCGTGACCGCATACGACCAGTACGCCATCGATGCCTTCGAGCGCGGCGCGATCGACTACCTGCTCAAGCCGATCGCGCCGGAGCGGCTGGCCGCCACCGTGCAACGGCTGCAGGCGCGCACCGGCCATCCCGATGCCGCCGCGCTGGCCAAGCTGCTCGAGCGCCTCGGCACCGCGCTGCCGCGTGCCGACGGCCCCGAGCCGCTGACCTGGATCACCGCCAGCGCCGGCCGCGAGACCCGGCTGATCCTGGTCGACGACGTCGCCTACTTCCGCGCCGACAACAAGTACACGACCGTCGCCACCGCCGAGGGCGAGGCGCTGCTGCGCACCCCGATCCGCGAGCTGCTCACCGTGCTCGATACGGGCACGTTCAAGCAGATCCACCGCTCCACCATCGTCAACCTGAAGGCCATCGCCGGCGTGGTCCGCGACGACAGCGGCCGCGGCACCGTGCGGCTGAAGAACCGGCCCGAGACGTTGACCGTGAGCGCACCGTTCATGGCGCTGTTCCGGCACATGTGACCGCATCGTCCCCACGGTGTCATTCCCGCGAAGGTGGGAAGGACGAGCAAAAAACCGCGCGCCTCGAACTGCCGAAGCCGCCACCGACCCGCCCTCATCCCCGAGGTGATCCGTGAACAAACTCACCGCCCTGTGCTCTTTCGTGCTCTCGCTGTACGGCTGCGACGTCGGCGGCAGCACCTATGTCACCCGCACCCACGTCGATGGCACCGACACCCTGCACAGCCGGACGGTGGTGCGGGCCGGCGTCGCCCGCTTCGAGTGCCTGCGCAGTGCCAGCGGGCAGTGCCACTACACCGTGCTGCCCGACGCCTGCGCCCCGGCCCCGGCCGCAGCCGGCGCACGCAGCGACCACTGCACCGACCAGCCCCTGGAGCGTTTCGTGCTGGCCGATGGCGACAGCCGCCAGATCACCGGGCTGCCGGATTTCCGCCTGTGTGTCAGCGCAGACGCCGACACCCCACGGCCGGACTGCCAGGTGGCCGAAGCGCTCGCCGCGCGCTGATTGGCCCGCCGGGTGACCACCCCGGCTGGCGGAGTCTCAGCAGGTGATTCGTACCAGCATGATCCGGACCGGAATCCTCGTCCGGCTGCGCGGTGGCAGGACCAGCGGCCCCTGCAGCGGCGGCAACGCCCGTTCGCACCACTACTCCGGCTGCGGCGAAGCCGCACTGTCGGCCTCGGCGGCGGTGACGATGGTCAGGCCGTCGTCCGGCGCGTCTGCGGAGGCCCCGCCCGGGTGCGCCTGGCTGAACGGTCGCTCGGCGGAGCCGCCTGAACAGGCCCGCAGTTCACCGTGGCCCGACGCCCGCCGCGCTACAAATAGCCCTGAAACCCGCCATCCCCCCGCGGGCAAGAGGAGCAGATCATGGTCGACAAGAACCGTCAGGAAGGCAGCAAGCACCAGGTCAGCGGCGCCATGAAGGAAGGCGCCGGCAAGATCACCGGTGACCGTTCGCAGGAAGCCAAGGGCAATCTCGAGAAGAACGCCGGCAAGGTCCAGCGTGAGGTCGGCAAGGCGTCGGATGACGCTCGGGACGAGCGCCGGCATTGAAATTGACGGACCGAGCGTCTGATCGGCCGAAACCCGGCGACCCGATAGCAAGGTAGCAGGCGCCCGATCCGTCCCGCACGGGGCAAGCGAGCAATTGCACCGCCCCGTGCGTTTCTTGAAAAAAGCCCGGCCGATCGGCCGGGCTTTTTTCATGCAGGTCCGATCAGGCGCTGGCGCGAATGCAGGCCAGCGAATGGGTTGCACGTCGCTGGAACTATGTGTCCGCTGGCGAGGGTCGTCTTGGCGAGGTGGTGCGTGGCACCATGGTTGTTCGCCTCCGCCCCCGTCACTTCGGAACGACCACGCCATGCCTACGGCCTCACCCCTCGTCGTCTCACTCGCCCAGATCGCACCGGTCTGGCTGGACCGCGACGCCACCGTCGCCAAGGTCGCGCACTGGGTCGCCCAGGCCGCCGCGGCGGGCAGCCGACTGGTTGCCTTCGGCGAAGCGCTGGCGCCCGGCTACCCCTTCTGGATCGAACATACCGAGGGCGCACGGTTCGAATCGGCGCTGCAAAAGGCGCTGTTCGCCCACTATGCCGAGCAGGCGGTCGATCTCACCCGCGACGACCTCGCGCCGGTGCGCGCGGCCGCGCGGCAGGGGCGGCTCTGGGTCGCGCTGGGCTGCATCGAGCGCGCGCGCGAGCGCGGCCACAGCCTGTACTGCTCGCTGGTGCTGATCGATGACCACGGCGAGATCCGCAACGTGCACCGCAAGCTGATGCCGACCTACGAAGAGCGCCTGGTCTGGTCGCCGGGCGATGGCCAGGGCCTGCAGTGCTTCGCGCTCGATGGCTTCACGCTCGGCGGCTTGAACTGCTGGGAAAACTGGATGCCGCTGGCGCGCTCGGCCCTGTACGCACAAGGCGAGGACCTGCACATCGCGGTCTGGCCGGGCAACGCGAACAACACCGCCGACCTCACCCGCCATCTTGCGCGCGAGGGCCGCAGCTACGCGCTTTCGGTGAGCGGCCTGCTGCGCCGCGAGGACATCCCGGCGCACCTGCCGCACGCCGACATCCTGCGCGCGGCGCTGCCGGAGGTCAGCGCCAATGGCGGCTCGTGCATTGCCGCGCCCACCGGCGAGTGGCTGCTGCCGCCCTGCGTCGGCGAGGAGAAACTGATGGTGGCCGAACTGGACCCCGCGGTCGTGCGCGGGGAGCGGCAGAACTTCGACCCGTTCGGCCATTACTCCCGGCCGGACGTGCTCGAGCTGCAGGTCAACCGCGGCCGCCCGTGCGGCGCGCGCTTCCGCGACGACGCGCCCACCTCATCCGGCTGATCCGCGCTGACACCCTGTGCATCGACCGGAGTGATCGGCTGCTGGCGCAGGGGCGTCCCTCACGGCGAATCGACCTGCGCAGCCGTTCAATACCGGTGTGACGCGCCCGGCCGCACCGACGCAGGCGTGGACGCTCCGGGAGGATGGCTTGCAGGATTCCCCGCCAACGCAGCACCGCCAGGCCGAAGTCGGCGGCATCGACATGCAATGGGACGAGTGCGGCAGCGGCATTCCGGTGGTGCTGGTGCATGGCATACCGACCTCGCCGCGCCTGTGGCGCAAGGTCATGCCGCTGGTCGGCGGCGCCCGCCTGCTGGCGTGGGAGATGGTCGGCTTCGGCCGTTCCATTCCCCAGGGGCGCGGGCGCGACATCTCGGTGCGGGCCCAGGCCGGGTACCTGCTTGCGTGGCTGGATGCCCTGGGGCTCGATCGCGTGGTGCTGGCCGGGCATGACCTGGGCGGTGGCGTGGTGCAGATCGCCGCCCTGCGCCAGCCCGAACGCTGCCTTGGGCTGCTGCTCACCAACGCCATCGGCTACGACTCCTGGCCGATCCCGAGCGTCAAGATGCTCCGCGCCACCGGCGGGCTGGTCCGGCACCTGCCCGCCGGGGCGATCAGGACGGGCGTGTTCGGCATGCTGATGGCGCGCGGCCACGACGACCCGCAGGTCGCGCGCGAGTCGCTCGCCCTGCACTCGGCCCCCTACGCCGAGCACGGCGCCGGCGAGGCCCTCATCCGGCAGGTGCGCGCGTTGGACGTCGAGGACACCCGTGCGGTTGCCGGTGAGCTGCCAAGGCTGCGCGGCACCCCGGCGCGGGTGGTCTGGGGCGCCGCCGATCGATTCCAGAAGATCAAGTACGGGGCGCGCTTCGCCGAGGATCTTGGCGTGCCGCTGGAGCGCATCGAAGGCGGCAAGCACTTCACCCCGGAAGACCACCCCGACCGCATCGCCGCGGCGATCACTGCGCTGATCCGCGAGGCAGGCGAGCGGGCGCCGGCAGCGCCGGGCCGCGGAGCGGCCGGGGCCAGCTGAGGCGGAAGGCGATTCAAGCCGGGCGCCTAGCACGAAGGGCGCCGGCTGCTGCGGGCCCGAAGGTCCGTAAGACCGGGGCTCGCGCTCGTGGCCAAGCCCTAAGCTCCCGCGTTCCCCGATTACCGCTTTTCTAGCCGTGGTTCCGCCCGTTCTCGCGCAGCACGAACGGCACGCCGCCGAGTCGCAGTTCCGCCGCATCGAACCAGCTCATCGTGCTCGGCGGCGTGTGGCGGCCCTGCTCGATCATGCGCTCGGGGAATCCGGCTCCGCGCAGCACCCGGTCGGTCTGGCGGTCGTTGTAGCCAATGATCCAGCCGCGCACCGCAGCCGGCAGCGGCAGCGGCATTGGCAGGCGGCTGCCGTGCAGGCCGAGGCTCGCGCCGACGTCCATCTCGCGCGAGTGGGCGGCCGCCCACAGCAGCGCGCAGGCGCTCGCGCAGCGGCCTTCGATCCGCACGGTGATGCCGCGCGCGTTGACCAGCTCCGCCACCTGAAGCGCCTGCCAGCGCATGCCGCCGGGGCTGCGCACCGCCAGCACCCGTGTGTCGGGATAACGGTTCAGCCAGTCAAGCAGGCGCGATTCCAGATGCGGCCCGAACCGACCGGTCACCCGCAGCGTCTGCTCGGTCGGCACGGGCGCGATGGCGGCCTGCGCAGGCGTCGTGCGCGTGGTGCCGGACGCCGATGCGGCGCCCGCGAATGCGAACAGGCCGACTGCGGCCCACCAGCGAGGGATCTTCAACTGCCCGGCCCCAAAGAATCACCGGCGGGCATCGTTGCGCATCGCCGGCCGCGCGACCCCGGCCTGCATCACGGTTCGCGCAAGACGCTGAGCGCGATTCAGCAGCCAGTCGCAGGCTGGGTTGGCTTCATCAACCCAGCGCTTTGTGGCGCCGTGGGTGACGCGACCACTCCACCCGCGGCGCGGTTTGCCTCCGCCAAGGAGGGCCGCCAGACGACGACTGAGGCGATCGGTGCTCATGCAGGAGCGACATGGGTCGCGATGCGTTGCGTCCAGAGAGGGCGTTGTCGCGACTCACGTCGCTCCTGCGGTCTCCCCGACCCGGCGCTTCGACCCGGCAGATGCCAAGTGAGCTGCACGCCCCGTTACGCAGCGACGCGCCGCAATGCCCTCCGCAGCCGCTCGGGATCCACCGGCTTGACCAGGTGTTCGGTGATACCGGCCGCGCGCGAGGCTTCCACGTCGGTGGTCTGGCCGTAGCCTGACAGCGCCAGCAACATCGCGCCTGCGGCGCGGGGATGCCCGCGCAGCCGGCGGGCAAGTTCAAGGCCACTCATCCCGGGCAGGCCGATATCCAGGATGTAGACGTCCGCGGGATCCTCGCCAGCCGAATGCAGCGCCGACTCGGCGCTGTCGAATGTCCGCACGAGGTGGCCCTGCAGTTGGAGCAACAGTGCAATGGTCTGCAATGCATCGGCGTTGTCGTCGACGACGACGATCCGCAACGGCCCGGAAACACCACCGGCGGGGGCAGACCGCAGCCCCGGCGGTTCCTGCATGGGTTGCACAGAGGGGAGCTCGACGGTGAACACGCTGCCCTGGCCCGGTCCGGGGCTGTCGGCATGCACGGTCCCGCCGTGCAGGTCCACGATGGTGTGCACCAGCGCCAGACCGATCCCCAGTCCCCCTTGGGATCGATCGAGCAGCCGTTCTCCCTGCGTGAACAGGTCAAACACATGCGGCAGCAGTTCGGGACCGATCCCGACGCCGGTATCGTGCACGCCGATGCGCACGCCGCCCTCTTCGAGCCCGGCCACTAGCGTGATACGCCCGCCTGCCGGTGTGTACTTGGCGGCATTGCTGAGCAGGTTGGCCACCACCTGGGTGAGCCGTGTGCGATCACCGTTCACCCACAGCGCGGCCTGGGCGATCCTCATCTCGAGGACGTGGCGATGGCTGTCCACGGAAGCCCGAACCTGCTCGACCGCGTCATGGATCGAATCACGCACGTCGAATACCCCGGTGTCGAGCGTGACCAGCCCGCGCGTGACGCGCGAGACCTCCAGCAGGTCGTCCACCAGCTCCGTCATGTGCCTCACCTGTCGCGCGAGGATCGCGCTGACCTCGCGCACCTGCCCCGGCTCGATGGCCGGCATGCCCAGCAGCGTCGCCGCCGTACTGATCGGCGCGAGCGGGTTGCGCAGTTCGTGCGCGAGCATGGCGAGGAACTCGTCCTTGCGGCGGTCGGTGGCGCGCAACTCGGCCTCCACCCGGCGGCGCTCGGACGCGTCGCGCAACACGATCACGGCGCCTGACACGGCCCCTGAAGGATCGCGGATCGGCGCGCTGTTGTGGTCGACCGGCCGTTCCGCGCCGTCGCGCGCGCTCAGCATGGCCTCGCCACGGCCGGTCCCGCCCGCCGCCAGCGTCTCGTGCATCGGCTCCCCGTCGAGCGGGCTCGCCCGGACCACCTCATCCAGGTCCAGACCCAGCGCCTCGCCCCTCGGCCAGCCGGTAAGGCGCTCGGCAACCGGGTTCAGCCAGGTCACGCGTTGGTCCGCGTCCACCGCGATCACGGCATCGCCGATGCTGCCGAGCGTGGCCGTCAGCCATTCGCGCTCGCGGTGCAAGGTGCGCGCGGACTGCCGTTGGGCATCCGCCGCCGCTTCGGCCGCGAGCCGTGCCCGGGCCTGCGCCCAGCTCAGGCGCGCCAGCAGCCCGCTGGCAATCACGGCAGCCAGGGCTAGCCACGGCACGAGCCACCGCAGCGACAGCGCGTCGAGCACCGGGGTGTGGCCGTGGTCGGAGACGATCACGAAGTAGGTGTCCTGCAGCGCTCCCTGCCGCCGGTACTCCTCCATCAGCGCGCCCACGGCGGGGTCCACGACCTCGCGGAGGTACTCGGCCTGCTTGGCCAGCGGCGGGTAGTCGTATGTGTGGATCAGGTAGTGCGCCACGCCTGGATGGTCGCGATGGGTCTGGAACAGCGGCTCGAGGATCTCGGCCGCCCGCTTCTGATTGCCGTAGGCCTTGTCCGCCGGGTCGAAGTTGGCCGAGGTCACCAGCGCGTGAAGGATGGAGGCTTCCATGTCTTCGGGATTGTCGGCCGCGACCTT
>JAHWKC010000096.1 GCA_019348095.1 Pseudomonadota bacterium
TGGGGCGAGGCCGCCGAGGCCCGCGACATCGACAGCCTGAAGACCCTGCTGCCCAAGGGCGCCCAGGTCGCGCGCGAAAACATCGAGCGCACCGTGAGCACCAGCCAGGAAGTGCTGGGCCGCAGCATCAAGACCAACGAGGCGATCGCCCAGATCGCCAAGGCGCAGGCCGAGACCGCTGCGAAGGCGACTCGCGAGAACGTCGAGCAGGCCACCAAGGCCGCCACCGACAAGGCCGAGGCGACCTACGCCGACGTGGCGAAGACCGCAAAGAACAGCACCAAGTAAGTCTCTCTCTCCCGCTTCGGCAGGAACACGAAACCCGGCAGCGCAGGCTGCCGGGTTTTTTGTTGCCTGCGCGGGTGAGTCAGGCAGCTCTGCTCCCCTCCTTGGAAAAGAGGGGCCGGGTGAGATTTGCTCCCGGCTGGTCTCCGCAGCAATAGCGATAAGCCGAAGAAGCAAACCCTCCCCGACCCTCCTTTTCCAAAGGAGGGGGCTTGTGTCAGCTCCGCTCGGCCTCCAGCCGGTTCTGCTCGGCCGCCGCCTTCTGGTGGTTGCGACCGATCAGCAGGTACATCACTGGCACCACGAACAGGGTGAACACGGTGCCGATCGACATGCCGCCGACAATCACCAGGCCGATCTGGTTGCGCGCTTCGGCGCCGGCGCCGGCCGCGATCGCCAGGGGCAGCGAGCCGAGCACCATCGCGCCGGTGGTCATCAGGATCGGGCGCAGGCGCAGCGCGGCGGCCTCGATCACCGCATCGAGCTTGCTCTTGCCCTGCTCCTGCAACTGGTTGGAGAACTCCACGATCAGGATGCCGTGCTTGGCGATCAACCCGACCAGCGTGACCAGTCCGATCTGCGAGTAGATGTTCCAGCTGCCGCCAGTCAGGGTGAGCGCGAGGAACGCACCGAACGCCGCAAGCGGCACCGCCAGCAGGATCACCAGCGGATCGACCCAGCTCTCGAACTGCGCAGCCAGCACCAGGAAGATGAACACCACCGCCAGCGCGAAGATCATCGCGAAGTCGCTGGCCGATTCGCGGAACTCGCGACTCTGCCCGGTCAAGTCGTACTGCGCGTCCGGTGCCACCTCGGCCAGTGCGTTCTCCATCCAGTCCAGTGCCTCGCCCATCGAGTAGCCCGGCGCGAGGCCGGCGCTGATGGTCGCCGCCCGCAGCTTGTTGAAGTGGTTGAGCTCCTTGGCCGCGACGGTCTCCTCGACGTCGACCAGGTTGGACAGCTGCACCATCTGGCCGTCGCCGCCGCGCACGAAGATGTTGGACAGGTCGCCGGGCGTGCGCCGGTCGGCGTCCTCGACCTGCACGATCACGTCGTACTGCTCAGAACCACGCTTGAAGCGGGTGACGTTGCGACCGCCCAGCATCGTCTCCAAGGTGCGGCCTACGGTGGCGACGTCGCTGCCGACGGCGGCGACCTTGTCGCGGTTGAGCGATATCTTCAGTTGCGGCTTGTCGAGCTTGAGATCGCTGTCGGCATTAATCAGCTGCGGGTTCTCGGCGATCTTCGCCATCAGCTGCTGCACGGTGGCGCCCAGTTCCTCCCAGCTGCCCGTACTTTGCACGACGAAGTTGACCGGCTGGCCGAAGCCGTCCTGCCCCAAAGGCGGCGGCAAAGTAGGAAACGCCATGATCCCGGGAATGCCCATGAACTGCGGGAGCAATCCAGCGTGCACCTGCGCCGTCGACACCTCACGCTGGTCCCAGTCCTTGAGCATCACGAACCCGATCGTGTTGGTCACCGACGGGAAGCCGACGATCTGGAAATAGCGCTCGACCTGCGGCAGCTGCGCGAAGTGCGCTTCCATCATCCGCGCGTAGCGGTCGGTGTACTCGACGGTCGAGCCTTCCGGGGCGACGCCAAACCCGATGATGAAGCCCTGGTCCTCCTGCGGCGCCAGCTCGTCGGGCAGCTGCATGAACATCAGCAAGGCGCCGCCGAACACCACCGCGGCGACGCCCACCACCACCCAGCGGGCCCTGACCGCGAGCACGCGCGTCAGGCCGCGGCGGTAGTTGCGGTCCATCCAGCCAAGCACGCGCTCGCCGGCCACGTAGAAGCGGCCGTGCTGCTTCTCGCGTCGCAGCAGCTTGGACGACAGCATCGGCGACAGCGTCAGCGCAACGAAGCCCGACACCAGCACCGCACCGGCCAGGGTCAGCGCGAACTCGATGAACAGCTTGCCGGTGCGGCCGGTGGAGAACGCAAGCGGGACGTACACCGCGACCAGCGTGAGCGTCATCGCGACGATCGCAAAGCCAATCTCCTTGCTGCCCTTCAACGCCGCCTGGTACGGCGGCATGCCTTCCTCGATGTGGCGGTGGATGTTCTCCAGCATGACGATCGCATCGTCGACCACCAGCCCGATCGCGAGCACCATCGCCAGCAGGGTCAGCGTGTTGATGGTGAAGCCGAAGGCGTACATCAGCCCGAACGCGCCGACCAGCGAGATCGGGATGGTGACCAGCGGGATCAGGGTGGCGCGCCAGCTGCGCAGGAACAGGAAGATCACCACGATCACCAGCAGCACCGCCTCGGCGACGGTCTTGTAGACCTCGTCGATGGAATTCTCGATGAAGATCGTGCTGTCGAACGCCACCTGGATGTTCATCCCGTCGGGCAGCGTCTGCTGGATCCGCGGCAGCATCTGCTCGAGCGCTTCGGAGATGTCCAGCGGGTTGGCGACGGCCTGCTTGACCACCGCCAGCGGCACCGCGTTGACGCCGTTGAACCGTGCGCGGAAGCGCTCCTCCTGCGAGCCCAGCTCGATCCGCGCGACGTCCCTGAGCCGCACCAGGTAGCCACTGCCGCCCGCGTCGCCGCGGCTGTTGCCGACGATGACCTGGCCGAACTGCTCGGGCGTGCGCAGGTCGGTTTCTGACAGCACGGTGAACTCGCGGTCACTGCCCTCCACGCGCCCGGCGGGGATCTCAACATTCTGCGCGCGCAGCGCGGCCTCGACGTCGGCCGGGGTCAACCCGAAGCCGGCCAGGCGCTGCGGCTGCAGCCACACCCGCATCGCGTAGGTGCTGGAGAACACCTGCGCCTGGGCGACGCCGGGGATGGTCTGGATGCGGTCCTTGACCAGGCGTTCGGCGATATCGGCGATCTCGACCCGCGAGTGGCGGTCCGAGGAGAAGGCCAGGTAGATGATCGGCTGCGCGTCGGCTTCCTGCTTCTGGATGACCGGCGGGTCGACCTCGTCGGGCAGGAACTGCTGCGCCTGGGCGACGCGGTCGCGCACGTCGCTGGCCGCGCCGTCGGGGTCGCGGTCGAGGCGGAAGCGCACGGTGACCTGGCTGGACTGCTCGCGGCTGACCGACTGCATGAACTCGATGCCTTCGACCCCGGACAGCGAATCCTCGATAGGCTGGGTGACCTGCGACTCGATCACCTGCGCACTGGCGCCTGGGTACGCGGTGTTGACCGTGATCACCGGGGTGTCGACGTTGGGGATCTGGCGCACCGCCAGGCGGTCGTAGGCAATGATGCCGACCAGCAGCACGACCAGGTTGATGACCGTGGCGAAGACCGGACGGCGGATGGAGATGTCGGACAGGACCATGGGGGCCTCGTTCTGTGCTTGTTCCCTTCTCCCCCGCCTTGAGAGCTTGGAGAGAAGGTGTGCCCGAAGGGCGGATGAGCGACCGGCGGAGCGGTGTCAGTGAAGTGCTGGACCAACGAGGTCAGCTATCGGAATGCGCCAGCCGGTCACCGTCCGCCACTTCGTCGCACCCTCACCCCCGACCCGCTCCCGAGGGAAGAGGGGGCTCTACCGCGCTTGGCTTGTCGATTCGGTCGCGTCCGCGGCATCAGCCGCCGGCGGTTGTGCATCTGCGCCCGCGCGACCCTCGCCATCACCCGGCGACGGCAGCACCATCACCGGCATGCCCTCGTGCATCATCGGCTTGCCCTGCCCGGCGGTAATGACCACATCGCCGGGCTTGAGTCCCTCGACCACCTCGATCGCACCGGGCACGCGTACGCCGGTTTCGACCGGCGCCTTGTGCGCCTTGCCGTCGACCACGGTATAGACGAAGCGGCTTTCGCCCTCCTGCATCAAGGCCTGTTCCGGCACCATCAATGCCTCGGGCGAACCACGCCCGGTGTCGACCTGCAGCCGAGCGAACTGGCCGGGGCGCAGCTTGGAATCTGGGTTGGGCACCTGCGCCCGCAACTGTGCGCTGCGGCTGTTGAGGTCGATCACCGGAGCGATCGCGACGATCTCGCCGGTGAAGCTCTGCCCCGGGAACGCATCGACGCTGACCTGCACCGGCTGCCCCTGGCGCAGGCGTGGCAGCGCACCCTCGGGCACGCTGAAGTCGACCTCGATCGGGTCCAGCCGCACCAGCGTGACCAGGTCCTGGCCGACGTTGACGAACTCGCCCACGCTGACCTCGCGCAGGCCGATCTGCCCGGAGAAGGGCGCGCGCAGCGTCATCTTCGACAAGGCGGTGCGGGCCGAGGCCACGCGTGCCTGGTCGACGCTCAGGGCGGCGCGGGTGGTGTCGTAGTCCGAGCGCGCGATCAGCTGCTGCTCGGCCAGTCGTTCGGCGCGCTCGTTGGCGCTGCGGCTGTTGGCGAGGTTGGCGCTGGCTTCGTTGAGGCTGGCCTGGGCCTGGCTCGCATCCAGGCTGAACAGCGGTTGCCCTACCTCGACCCGGCCGCCTTCGGTGAAGTGGATCCGGTCGATGCGGCCGGCGACCTCCGGCCGCACCACCACCGACTCATCGGCGCGCAGGCTGCCGACCGTCTCCAGGCCGGCCGACAAGGGCTGCGGCTGCACGGTGATCGCTTCCACCGGCAACTGCATGTCCCCTGGCGGACCGCCGGCCGCGCCAGCACCGCCTACATCCTCCCCGCCACAGGCACCCAGGCCCAGCATGCTGGCGACCAACAATGCGGTGAGCGGGCCTCTGGAGAACGGCACTCGGGCGGACAACGGGTTGCGGCGCATGGGGGCCTCGGCAAGCGTTCGATTTCTTGTACCGACGAGTTTACTCTTGTCCGGCGCGATCCGCTCCCGTGCCGTGAGTCATGGGCAGCAGCGGCCGAGGCCGGCCCGGCAGATCAGCCCGGCAGGCCCGCCGGCAACGCCAGTGCACCCGCCAACGCGGCCGGGTCCGGTTGCTCGCGGAACGGCAAGCGGCCCCAGCAGGGCACCGGCAATCGCTCAGCTACCAACGCGAAAGTGTCGTCGGACCGCGCCATGCCCGGGTCGATGTCGTTGCCGATCCAGCCGATCAGCTGCGCGCCATCAGCGCCAATCGCCCGTGCGGTCAGCCGCGCGTGGTTGATGCAGCCCAGCCGCAGGCCCACCACCAGCACCACCGGCAGCGAAAGCGCGCTGACCAGGTCGGCCTGGTCCAGCGTCCCCGACAACGGCGCCGCCCAGCCACCGACGCCCTCGACCACCACGCAGTCGGCCTGGGCGGCGAGCCGCGCATGTGCCTGCACGATCGGATCGAGCCGGATCTCGACGCCGGCATCGGCCGCGGCCAGCTCCGGCGCCAGCGGCGCGGGCAACGCGTACGGGTTGATATCCCCGTAGGCCGGGCGCGGATCACTCGCGGCCTGCAGCAGCAGCGCGTCCTCATTGCGCCAGCCCTCGGCGGTGCGCTCGCAACCGCTGGCCAGCGGCTTCATGCCGACCGCGCGCAGGCCGCGCGCGCGCAAGGCATGCAGCAGTGCCGCGCTGGCCACGGATTTGCCGATGCCGGTGTCGGT
Source organism: Pseudomonadota bacterium (assembly GCA_019348095.1). Classification (GTDB taxonomy): domain Bacteria; phylum Pseudomonadota; class Gammaproteobacteria; order Xanthomonadales; family Xanthomonadaceae; genus Novilysobacter_A. The sequence goes on from JAHWKC010000096.1 coordinate 5,752, forward strand.
GCCGGTGACGAATACGTTCTTCATGTCCATCCCCCCATCGTAAACGCCGAGCGGGCCGCTGCTACACTCGGGCCATGTTCGCCGCCAATACCCTTACCGGCAGCAAGCCGGAGCAGTACGCGCAGTTGCTGGCGCAGGCACGGGCCCTGCTGCACGGCGAGTCCGACCGCATCGCCAATGCCGCCAACCTGTCGGCGCTGGTCTACCACTCGCTGCCGGAGCTGAACTGGGTCGGCTTCTATTTCTTCGACGGGCGCGAGCTCGTGGTCGGCCCCTTCCAGGGCTTGCCGGCCTGCGTGCGTATCCCGCTCGACAAGGGCGTGTGCGGCGCCGCTGCGAGCACGCGGCAGACCCAGCGCATCGCCGACGTCCACGCCTTTCCCGGCCACATCGCCTGCGATGCGGCCTCGCAGTCCGAAGTGGTGGTGCCGTTGGTCCGCGACGGCGCCGACGGCCCCGACCTCATCGGTGTATTCGACATCGACAGTCCGCGCACGCATCGCTTCGACGACGAGGACCAGCGCGGCCTGGAAGCAATCGCGCAAGCCTATCTGGAGTCCATGACATGAGCGACACAACTGCCAAGCTGCGCAACATCGGCCCCAAATCGGCCGCGTGGCTGCGCCAGGTCGGCTTGCGCACGCACCCCGAACTGGCCGAGATCGGCGCGGTCGAGGCGTTCATGCGGGTCAAGCGGGCGGGCTTCAAACCGACCTTGAACCTGCTCTATGCCATCGAAGGCGCGCTGCTGGACTGCCATTGGCAGGAAATCCAGGACTCGCGCCGCCAGCAACTGGTCAGCGAAGCCGAAGCCGCCATCGCCCAGCTGCCGCCGCCGCGCCACAAGCCGGCCGCCTCACCGGTGACCACCACCGTGCTGACCGAAGACACCGTGGCAGCGCGCCCGGACCCCGACGCGCCCTATCGCAGCGGGCGCTACTGAGCTGATTCCACAATCGTCGTGACGCCGTAGGAGCGGCTTCAGCCGCGATCCCCAACCGGTGCGCCGAAGCGCCGCCCGATCACGACGATGGCTCGCGCTGTTGTAGGAGCGCCCCATGGGCGCGATGCACGTCGCGGCCGTAGTCCCGGTCGCGACTCATGTCGCTCCTACAAAAATCTGGAGCAAGAGCTCGCGGCTGAAGCCGCTCCTACAAAAGACCAGAGCAAAAGCTCGCCCGCGCGCGGCGGACTTTTCGGCTAGACTGCGCGCGCTCCAAGGTGACCCGGCGGCTGTCCGCCAACGGGTTGAAACGGGAAGCCGGTGACAGCCGCGATGACGCGGCACATTCCGGCACTGCCCCCGCAACGGTAAGCGAGTCAAGGCCACGGCATCCGCCACTGCGCAGCAGCGTGGGAAGGCGCCTCGGCCGGAAGCAGGATCACCGCTTCCACTCGCGAGTCCGGAGACCGGCCTTGCAGCGGGGTGTCTCGGCAAACGCCGGCACACCCATCACTGGTTGCGATGCGGAGGGCATTGCGGCGGCGACGCCGGTGCTGTCCGCCCGATCTCGCGGCCTTTCTCCCTTCGCACGCGACTTTCCCTCGCTACCGGCACGGGATTCCGTGCGATGGAGAACCACCGATGCAGTTGCACCCCCTGAAACTGGCCGCCGCCTGCGCGCTCGCGCTGCCCGCTTTCGCCCACGCGCAGACGCATAACGACGCACTCGACCTCCACGAGGTCGTCGTCACCGCCACCCGCACCGTCACGCGTGAGGACGTCGACCACTTCGCGACCTTCACCGGCGACACGTTCTACGCGCACACCGACGAGCAGGCCGCAGCGGCCAACCCGCTGTTCGGCGGGATCGTGGCGCACGGCTACCTGATCCTGAGCTTTGCCGCCGGCCTGTTCGTGGAGCCCGCGCCTGGCCCGGTGCTCGCTAATACCGGCCTCGAAAATCTCCGCTTCCAAACGCCGCTCTACCCCGGCGACAGCATGCGGGTGGAGCTCACCGTCAAGTCGAAGAGCGTGCGCGACGAGGATAAGGGCGAGGTCCACTGGGCCGTCTACATCTTCAATCAAAAGGACGAGGTCGTCGCCACCTACGACCTGCTGACGATGAACGTGCCGTAAGAGACTGCTTTGAATCTCGGCAATTTCAGCGCGCTCTGCGGGCTTCAATCAAGAGGCACGGCTGTCGTGAACTTTACCGTTCGCTTTATGAAGCTCGTTTCATAGCGACGGACGAGCGGCATACTTGCCAGCTTATCAGCGAAGATATTGAAGCG
>JAHWKC010000097.1 GCA_019348095.1 Pseudomonadota bacterium
ACACCCTCGCTAGGATCCCGCGCCGACGCCGGACGGGAGCCTGCGCACCGTGGACCTCACCTCGCTGTTCAGCCTCGACGGCAAGGTCGCCGGTGGAGATGGCGGGCTGTGCCACGTGCCGCTGGGCGATGCCGGTCCGCGTGCGGATCCACGCGTCGTTGGTTGCCAGCCGTTCGGCCAGGTCGTCGTTGGTGACGACCTGGTCGGGCAGGTCCGCACCCAGGCCCAGGACCGCCACCGGCAGCCCCGCCGGCCGCACGTCGGCGTTCGCGGGGGTGGGCGCCGCCAGGGTGGAGGACATGGTCGCTCCCGTCACGCGCGAGCCAGCCACAGGACGCCCTCGCCCGCACCGGAGTCGCGCCGAGCGACCTCTGCCTGGAGATCACGGAGAGCGTGCTCGTCGAGGCGACCACGTCCACGACCAGCCGGCTGAGAGGGGTCAAGGGCCTTGGTGTACGCCTCGCCCTCGACGACTTCGGCACGGGCTACTCGGCCATCACCGCCCTGCACCGGCTGCCCATCCACACCGTCAAGATCGACCGCTCCTTCGTGCGCGACATGATCGACAACCACAGCGACGCGGCAATCGTGCGCTCGATCGTGCTGATCTCGCGCAACCTGGACCTGCACGTGGTTGCCGAGGGCGTGGAGACGCTCGGCCAGGCCGACATACTGCGTGGACTCGGCTGCCAGGGCGCGCAGGGTTACCTGTATGCGCCGGCGCTGGACTCCAAGAAGTTCGATGCGTGGCTGGCACGCCAGCTGCGCGATTCCACCGGCGGATCGTGGCGCGACCTGCCCAACAACGGCATGACGAGCCGCGCCGATGGCTGAGGCTGCTGCCGTCGCTGCACGCGACGAACACGACGATCGCGCCTTCGCATTCGACGAGCGCGATTTCCGCCGCATCTGCCGGCTGATCCACGAGCGCGCGGGCATCGCACTGGGGCCGCACAAGCGCGACATGGTCTACGGCCGCCTGGCGCGGCGCCTGCGTGCGCATGGGCTGGAGCGCTTCTGCGACTACCTCGATGCGCTGGAGGCCGGCGCGCTGGACGCCGGCGACGAGGACGAATCGCAGGCCTTCGTCAATGCGCTGACCACCAACCTGACCTCGTTCTTCCGCGAGGCGTACCACTTCGACGACCTCATCGCCCACCTGCGCGGCGCCGGCCCGGCGTCCGCCAGCCGGCCGCTGACGATCTGGTGCTGCGCCGCCTCCACCGGCGAGGAGCCCTACTCGCTGGCGATCGCCGCATGCGAGGCGTTCGGCACGCAGGCGCCGCCGGTGCGCATCCTGGCCACCGACATCGACACCAACGTGCTGCAGACCGCCGCGCGCGGCGTGTACTCGCTCGAGCGCATTGCGGCGCTGTCGCTGGAACGCAAGCAGGCGTTCTTCCAGCGCGGCAGCGGACCCAATGCGGAGTTGTGCCGGGTGCGCCCGGCGCTGCAGTCGCTGGTCACGTTCCGGCCGCTCAACCTGCTGGCCGATGATTACCGATTGCGTGGCGGCTTCACCGCGGTGTTCTGCCGCAACGTGATGATCTATTTCGACAAGCCGACGCAATATCAGGTGCTGCGGCGCATCGCGCCGCTGCTGGGGCCCGAGGGGCTGCTGTTCGCCGGCCATTCCGAGAGTTTCACCCACGCCCACGACCTGGTCGTGCCGTGCGGGCGCACCACCTACCGCGCGGCCGGAGCGGTGCCACGTCCGGCGGAACGTGCCCACGGCGCGGCGTCGGAGACGAAGCCATGAGCGCCGCCGTGCTGCCGCTGGCCGAAGCCGCGCCGGACACCTACTACGACAGCGCGCTGCAGACCGAGGCGATCAAGCTGCTGCCGGCCGACTACGTCGTGACCGATCAGCCGCTGGCACTGGTCACCCTGCTGGGCTCGTGCGTGGCCGCGTGCCTGTACGATCCGGCGCTGGCGGTGGGCGGCATGAACCATTTCATGCTGCCTGACGGCGGCCAGGACCGCGGCGGCGACACCGTCAGTGCACGCTATGGCATGCACGCGATGGAACTGCTGATCAACGGCCTGCTCAAGCGCGGCGCGCGCCGGCCGCGGCTGCTGGCCAAGGTGTTCGGCGGCGGCAACGTGCTCAGCGGCTTCCATACCGATCCGATCGGCACCCGCAACGCGCGCTTCGTGCTGGAGTACCTGCAGGCAGAGCGCATCCCGGTGCTGGCGCAGGACCTGGGCGATATCCATCCGCGCAAGGTCTGCTTCTTCGCCCAGACCGGGCGCGCCCTGGTGCGCCGCCTGCCGGCCACCCGCGACAGCGAGATCGCCAAGGTCGAACGCGCCTACTACGGCACCCTGACACGCGCACCGGTGACGGGCAGCGTGGAACTGTTCTGAGGTGGTGGCCGTGCTCCCAGCGCCCGATGCGGGGCCGCGCAGGCCCGTGAAAGTGCTGGTCATCGATGATTCGGCGCTGATCCGCAAGCTGATGACGGAGTTGCTCGGCGCCGACCCGGAGATCGAGGTCGTCGGCGTGGCGGCCGATCCGTTCATCGCGCGCGACAAGATCAAGCAGCTCGCGCCCGACGTGCTCACGCTGGACGTCGAGATGCCGCGCATGGACGGCCTGACCTTCCTGCAGAACCTGATGCGGCTGCGCCCGATGCCGGTGGTGATGGTGTCCTCGCTGACCGAACAGGGCGCGGCGGTGACACTGGACGCGCTGGCGCTGGGCGCGGTCGATTTCATCGCCAAGCCCAAGCTCGATGTCGCCCGCGGCCTGGCCGGGTACGCGCGGGTGCTGGCGGAGAAGGTCAAGCAGGCCGCGCAGGCGCGGGTCACGCCGGTGTTGGCCCGGCCGGCAGCCCCTCCCAACGCCGGTCCGATCGCCTACCGCACCACCGACCGCGTGCTCGCGATCGGCGCCTCCACCGGCGGCACCGAGGCGATCCGCCAGGTGCTCTCGGCGATGCCGGCCGACGCGCCGGCGGTGGTGATCGCCCAGCACATTCCGGCGGCTTTCAGCGGCGCCTTCGCCCAGCGCCTGGACCGCAACAGCCGGATGACCGTTCTGGAGGTCGCGTGCGACCAGCCATTGCTGCCCGGACACGCCTATCTGGCGCCTGGCGGCCGCCACCTGCGCGTGGAGCGCAGCGGCGCGCGCTGGATGGCCCGGCTCGGCGACGACGACATGGTGTGCGGCCATCGCCCGAGCGTCGACGTGCTGTTCGAATCGCTGGCCCGCCATGCCGGCGCCAACGCCGGTGCGGCGTTGCTGACCGGCATGGGCAACGACGGCGCCCAAGGCCTGCTGGCGCTGCGACGGGCCGGCGCGGTGACCATCGCCCAGGACCGCGCCAGCAGCGTGATCTGGGGCATGCCCGGCGCCGCGGTCGCGTTGGATGCGGCGCAGGATGTGATTCCCCTGTCCCGCATCACCGAACGATTGCTCCAGGCGCCGTAGGACTGGCTCTACCGTGACCTGGTGCGCAATCAACAGCTTTTTTGACACGGATCAAGGCGAAAAAGGGCGGATAAGGCATTTCATCCTGGAAAGCTCTATCCGCTTTTTTCGCTCTGATCCGCGTCGAATGCTCCTGGGTTTAATTCGGCAAACGCGGAACCCACCGCTAAAGCCCGCCCCCTCGTGGCCGTTATCGGGAGTGACCGCCCCGCACGAGAGCAGCGATGGAATCCCGCGTACTGATTCGCCTGGCAGCACCCCTGGCACTGACCCTTCTCCTGTTCTGCGCCGAACTGTTCGGCTGGCCTGGCGCCGCACGCCTGGGCGCGCTGGTGGCGCTGACCCTGGCCTGGCTGGGCTTTGCCTGGACCATTTACCGCCCCGGCAGCCAGCAGGTGATGCTGGCACGTGAGCAGACCCGCCTGCTCGACGAGTTGCGCAGCTTCGTCGGCGCCGAGGTGCAGGGCTCGCACACCGAAATCGAGCGCACCCGCGAACTGATCCGCGAATCGGTCGCCAAGCTCGGCGGCAGCTTCGAAGCGGTCAACCGCAAGTCGCGCCAGCAGAGCGAAGTGGTGGCGCGCATCATCGACCGCACCGGCGACGAGAACGGCGGCGGGGTCGACGTGCACCAGTTCGCGCTGCAGGCCAGCCAGAAGATGGAGCAACTGGTCGAGGCGCTGGAAGCCGTCGCCGGCCAGAGCGGCAACACCGTGACCCACATCGACGCGATGGCCGACCACCTCGACGGCATCTTCTCGCTGCTGGAGGACGTCAAGTCGATCGCCGATCAGACCAACCTGCTCGCGCTCAATGCCGCGATCGAGGCCGCGCGCGCCGGCGAGGCGGGCCGCGGCTTCGCGGTGGTCGCCGACGAGGTGCGCAACCTGTCGGAACGCTCGACCGCGTTCAACGAGCAGATCCGCAAGCTCGCCCACAGCTCCAAGGACGCGATCGCCAAGGTCCGCGACACGGTCTCGACCATGGCCTCGCGCGACCTGGACCGCTCACGCGGCGCACGCGCCGAAGCCGCGGCGATGCTGGAGCGTGTCGACGGCATCAACCGCGGCCTCGGCAACGGCATGCGCGAGATCGCCGAGTGCGGTCGCGCGATCGACGGCTCGGTCGCCGAAGCGGTGCGCTCGCTGCAGTTCGAGGACATCGCGACCCAGGCGCTCGGCGCCGCCGGCCTGCACCTGGAGCGACTGAGCGCGATCAACAAGGAGGCCACCGCGCTGCAGGCGCTGCTGCACCGCAGCCATCACGACGGCGAGATGAAGAAGGCGCTGAGCGGCATGGTCCAGCGCATCGGCCAGATGCGCAGCGACTGGGAGCGCCCGCCGCACAAGCCGGTGATGCAGCAGTCGATGGATGCCGGCAGCGTCGAACTGTTCTGAGGGGCGCCGGGCCTGCCCGGCGCAAGTTCGATGGTGGTGACAGCGGCGGCAATCGGTTGTGGTTCGCGGCTGAAGCCGCTCCTACAAGACGGCGCAAACGCCGGTGCCCCGCTCCCACTCCACCCGCCGCCGTGCGCGCAACCCCACCGGCAACCCGGGCGCGGCATGCGCATCCCGCATCGGCACAAGACGCATTCGGCATGCAGCTTCTCGGCCATCTGCGAAGCCACTAGTTCCTGCAGATGCACCCGATCGGCATCGGCCCGCCACCCGGCCTGGGCGTGCAGGCTGGAGGAAGCTCACCGGCGCGCGTGCCACGCTGCCAGCAGCACCGCGGTTGCGGCGGCGACATTGAGGCTTTCCACCGCTCCGGTGCCGGCGATCGACAGCCGCAGGTCGCAGGCCGTGGCGAGGTCGCGGTCCATGCCCTCGCCTTCGGCGCCGAGCACGTAGACCACGCGTTCCGGCAGGCGGCCGGCGAACGGATCGTCACCGCCCTCGACCACGGTCGCGGCCAGCGCGAAGCCGGCGCTGCGCAATTGCACCAGCGCATTGTCGCTGCGGCCCAGCCACACCAGCGGCACCGCCTCGGCGCCGCCCTCGGCCACGCGTGCGGCCGCGCCCGACAGCGCCAGCGTCGAATGCGCCGGCAGCAACAGTGCACCGACGCCGAAATGCGCGGCCGAGCGCAGGATCGCGCCGAAATTGTGTGGGTTGCCGACGCCGTCGAGCCAGATCGCCAGTTGCGGCCCGGCCGCGAGGTCACGCAGCCAGTCCGCCAGCGGCGCCGGCTCGCTGCGCAGCACGTCGGCGACCACGCCCTCGTGGTGCGAGCTGGCGGCAAGCTTGTGCAGGTCGGACTCCTCGACCACGCGGTATCCGACACGCTGGGCCGCGCACCACGACAGCAGAGGGCGCAGCTGGTCGACGCGCGACTGCGCCAGGTAGAGCTTGCGGATCGCCTCGGGGCGCTGGGCGAACACCGCCCGCACCGCGTTGAGCCCGTACAGCCGCAACTCGCGCGGCGGCCTGGCCGGCGCTGGTCCTGTCGGCCCTGACCCTGTAGACGCTGGTCCCGCCGGCGCTGACGCTGCCGCCGCGGGCCTTGGCGTGGACGCACCGTCGGTGCGTTCCCCCGGCCCGCGCTGCGGCCCACGCGTGCGTGTGCCGCCCGGTTTGGCGCGATCCCAGGGACTCGGCGGTCGTTGCCCGGCCATCGTCAGCCGTCGCGGTCCTGGAGCTTCTCGCGCCACAGCTCGGCATTGCGGATGCCGAGCGCGTCGGGGTCGAACACCGGGTCGCGCCCGGCCTTCTTCTGCGCCTCGTAGTCGCGCAGCGCCTGGAATGCCGGCTTCTGCAGGATCAGGATCGCGATCAGGTTGAGCCACGCCATCAGGCCGACGCCGATGTCACCCAGCCCCCAGGCCAGCGCCGCGCTCTTGACCGCGCCGTAGGCCACCGCCGCCAGGATGCCGACCCGCAGCGCCAGCGTCAGCCACGGGCGGTGCACCTTGCGGTTGATGTAGGCGATGTTGGTCTCGGCCATGTAGTAGTAGGCCAGGATCGTGGTGAAGGCGAAGAACAGCAGCGCCAGTGCGACGAAGCCCGCGCCCCAGCCCGGCAGCACCGATTCGACCGCGGCCTGGGCGAAGCCCGGCCCGGCCTCCACCCCTGGCAACGCGTTGACCAGCATCGCGCCGTCCGGACCGACCACGTTGTACATGCCGGTGGAGAGGATCAAAAAGGCGGTCGCCGAGCACACCAGCAGCGTGTCGACGTAGACCGAGAACGCCTGCACGTAACCCTGCTTGGCCGGGTGCGAGACTTCCGCCGCGGCCGCCGCGTGCGGACCGGTGCCCTGCCCGGCCTCGTTGGAGTAGATGCCGCGCTTGACGCCCCATTCGATCGCCAGCCCGAGCACCGCGCCGAAGCCGGCATGCCAGCCGAACGCACTGTTGAAGATCAGCGCGACCATGTCGGGCAGCCGGTCGACGTTGAGCAGCAGGATGCCGATCGCGGCGCAGTTCAGCAGCTGACGTCCCGTGACGCGGAACGAGTCCCGGCCGCGGCGCACCGCGAGCCACCCGGCCAGCAGCAGGCCCGCCAGCGCGAACCGCCCGCCCGCGGCCAGCAGCGGCGGCAGCTCGTCGCGCAGGTCAGGATGCCCTGAGCCGAGATAGCGCCGCGGCCCGACGACTGTGAAGCCCATGGTGTCCTGCCGGCGATCGCCGATGCGCTCGGCTGGGACCGTTTTTCGCTGCTTGCGCATTCGCTCGGCGGCGCGGTGGCGAGCGTGATCGCCGCCGCATGCCCGCAGCGGATCGAACGCGTGTTGCTGATCGAATCGCTGGGGGCGCTGGCGCAGCCCGAACACAGCACCGCGCTGAGGCTGCGCGAAGCATTCGCCGCGCGCGTCGCGCCTGCCCGGCCGCTGCGGGTGTTTCCCGACACCGCCACGCCGGTGGCGCAGGCGTACGCCGGTCATCAGTTCGGCGGGTTCGTGCCGCGGCTCGGCGACGGCCGCGCGCTGCTGCTCGGCGAGCTCGTCGACGTCGACGGGCGGCTACGCGACCTGCACCTCAAGGGGTCCGGCCGCACGCCGTTCGCGCGCGGCGGCGACGGCCTGGCGGCGGTCGGGCCGATGCTGCGCGAGTACGTCGTCAGCGAGGCGATGCACGCCCTCGGCATCCCGACGACGCGGGCGCTGGCGGTCGTGGCGACGGGTCGGCCGGTGCGACGCGAGACGGTCCTGCCCGGCGCCGTGCTCGCGCGGGTCGCGAGCAGCCATCTGCGCGTCGGCAGCTTCCAGTACGCCGCGGCCACCGGCGACGGGGAGCTGCTGCGGCGGCTGGCCGACCACGCCATCGACCGTCACCACCCGGCCGTCGCGCGGGCGCCGCAGCCGTACCGCGCGCTGTACGACGCGGTCGTCGCCGCGCAGGCAGCGCTGGTCGCGCAGTGGATGCTGGCCGGCTTCGTCCACGGCGTCATGAACACCGACAACATGACGATCTCCGGCGAGACCATCGACTACGGGCCGTGCGCCTTCCTCGACGTGCACGACCCGACGACCGTCTTCAGCTCGATCGA
>JAHWKC010000098.1 GCA_019348095.1 Pseudomonadota bacterium
CACCGGGCTGGCGCGGGTGGCCGTCGACCTGCCCGACACCGTGTCGTCGGTGACCTGGACGGCGCGGTTCGCCGGCGTGCAGTCACAGACAGGGGTGTCGTACGCGCCGGCGGAGCACACCGGGAGCTTCGCGGTCACGGAGCTGGGACTGCGCCTGTCGGCACCCGAGCAGACGCGCAGCGGCTCGCCGGTCGATGCCGAGTTCCGCATCGTGCGCCCGGACGGCTCGATCCGCTGGTTGCAGACGCGCGCCCAGCCGGTGGTCGGCAGCGACGGAAGCCGCCGCATCCGCGGGGTGCAGCAGGACGTCACCGACCTGGCGGAGGCGCGTGAGCGGCGCGATGTGGCCGAGCGCCAGTACCGTTTCCTGTTCGAACACAATCCGCTGCCGATGTGGGTGTTCGACGCCGAAACCCTGCGGTTCCTGGCGGTCAACGAGAGGGCGATCGCCAAGTACGGCTACAGCCGCGAACAGTTCCTGAGGCTCGGCGTGCTGGACATCCGCCCCGAAGACGAGGTGGCCGAGGCCAAGGCCTCGATCGCGGCCGCACCGGGGGCCGAGGACAACGAGCGGACCTGGCGTCACCGGCTCAGCGACGGCCGCATCATCTACGTCAACAATGCCCGGGTCGCGATCGATTTCGACGGCCGCCGCGCCTGGCTGGTGCTGATCCGCGACATCACCGAGCAGGTCCGCGCCGAGGCCGAGCGCGAGCGCAGCGCGCAGCGGTTCCAGCTGATCGCGCGCGCCACCAGCGACGCGGTGTTCGACCTGGACCTGGAACACGACGCGCTGTGGTGGAGCGACAGCTTCTACAGCACCTTCGGCTACTCGCGCGAGCAGATCCCCGCGGGTTTGGCGGCGTGGCGCGAGCTAGTGCATCCCGACGACGTGGCGCGGCTGACCGAGCGCCTGCGCGAAGCAATCGACTCCGACCGCATCGAGTGGGAGGAGGAGTACCGCTTCCGCCATGGCGATGGCCGCTATGTCGAGGTGGTGGAACGCGGCTACCTGCTGCGCGACGCCAGCGGCCGCGCGATCCGGATGGTCGGCGGCATGCTCGATGTCAGCGAGAAACGGCGCTCGGAGGCCGACCTGCGATTGCTGCGCCGCGCGGTGGAGGCCACCAACAACGGGATCATCATTTCCGACGCGCGCCAGCCCGACCTGCCGGTGGTCTACGTCAACCCGGCCTTCGAGGAGATCACCGGCTACGCCGCCGAGGAGATCCTGGGCCACAACTGCCGCCTGCTGCAGCACGGCGACCGCAACCAGGCCGCGATCGGGGAGATCCGCCAGGCGTTGCACGAGCAGCGCGAGGTGCGGGTGCTGCTGCGCAACTACCGCAAGGACGGCTCGCTGTTCTACAACGATTTCCAGATCGCGCCGGTGCGCGACGCCACCGGCGTGCTGACCCACTTCGTCGGCGTGCAGAGCGACGTCACCGACCGCCAGCGCTGGGCCGAACAGCTGACCTGGCGCGCCACCCACGACGAGCTCACCGGCTTGCCCAACCGCCAGCTGCTGCTGGAGCGGCTGCAGCAGGCGGTGCTGCAGGCCGAGCGCGAGGGCACCGAGGTCGCGGTGGTGTTCATCGACCTGGACGACTTCAAGCTGGTCAACGACAGCCTCGGCCACAGCGCCGGTGACGAAGTGCTGCAAGCGGTGGCGCGGCGCCTGCAGGACGTGGTTCGCGGCAGCGAGACGGTCGGCCGGTTCGGCGGCGACGAATTCGTGATCGTGCTGACCGACCGCATCGGCCAGGACGAGCTGGAGCCGGTGATCGAGCGCGTCGGCGCGGTGCTCAGCGAGCCGATCGAGATCGCCGGGGTGATGTACACGCTGACACCGAGCATCGGCCACTGCCGCTATCCGCAGGCGGGCTCCGATGCCGAGACCCTGCTGATGCGCGCCGACGTGGCGATGTACCAGGCCAAGCAGCAGGGCCGCAATCGCGCGGTCGGCTATCGCAGCGAGTTCGATGCGGCGGTGTCGCAGCGGCTGCAGCTGGTCTCGCAGCTGCGCGATGCGCTGCAGCGCAAGGAGTTCGGACTGGTGTTCCAGCCGCTGTTCGGGCTCGACGGGAAGCCGACGGCGGTCGAGGCGCTGGTGCGCTGGGAGCATCCGCAGCGTGGGCTGCTGATGCCGGACCAGTTCATCGGGGTCTGCGAGGAGAGCGGGCTGGTGGTCGAGCTCGGCCGTCGGGTGTTCCATGAAGCCGCCCGCCACCATGCACTGCTCGCCGCCGCCGGGCTGGGCCACCTGCGCATCGCGGTCAACGTCTCGGCCGCGCAGTTCGCCCACGACGTGCACGCCGACATTGCGGCGGTGGTGTCGGAATTCGCGCTGCCGCCCGGCATCCTGGAACTGGAGCTGACCGAGAGCGTGATCATGGTCAATCCGGAACGCGCGATCCACGCGATGAAGCGGATCGCCGCACTAGGCGTCGGCATTTCGGTGGACGACTTCGGCACCGGCTATTCCTCCCTGGCCTACCTGAAGCGGCTGCCGATCGATCGGCTGAAGATAGACCGCTCGTTCGTGCGCGACCTGGGCACCGATCCCGACGACGCTGCGATCTGCGCCTCGATCATCGGCCTGGCGCACACGCTCGGGCTGAGCACGGTCGCCGAAGGCGTGGAAACCGTGCAGCAGCACCAGTGGCTGCAGGCGCGCGGATGCAACGAGGTGCAGGGTTACCTGCTCGGCCGGCCACAGCCGTTCGAGACGCTGCTGCCGGAGCTGAAGCGGCATGCGCGGGTTTTGGTGGAAGACAGAACGGTAAAAGGGTGAACGGTGAACGGCCCAGGCCGAAGCCCGCCACCCACCGTAGAGCCGAGGTGGCTCGGCTGCGCTTGCCCCGATACGGCTTAGACGCGAGCGGAGCAGGCTCCGCTCCACCGGTCGCGGCTTGCGCAACACCGGCCGGTAGAATGGCGCGATGGATGTCTCCCACCTGCTCGACGCGCTGAACCCGGCGCAGCGCGAGGCCGTCAGTGCCGCGCCTGGCCATTACCTGGTGCTGGCCGGCGCCGGCTCCGGCAAGACCCGCGTGCTGACCCACCGCATCGCCTGGCTCAACGAGGTCCATGGCGTGCCGACCCACGGCATCCTCGCGGTGACCTTCACCAACAAGGCCGCCGGCGAGATGCGCGCGCGCACCGAGGCGATGGTGCACGGTGGCTTGCGCGGCATGTGGATCGGCACCTTCCACGGCATCGCCCACCGCCTGCTGCGCTTGCACTGGCAGGAGGCGAAGCTGCCGGAAGCGTTCCAGGTGCTGGACTCCGACGACCAGCTGCGGCTGCTCAAACGGGTGGTGCAGCAGCTCGAGCTCGACGACGCACGTTTCCCGCCACGCCAGATCGGCTGGTGGATCAACGCGCAGAAAGACGAGGGCCGGCGGCCGCAGCACATCCAGGCCAGCGACGACCAGTGGCTGGACACCATGCGCCGCGCATATGCCGCCTACCAGGAGCGTTGCGAGCGCGCCGGCCTGGTCGACTTTGCCGAGCTGCTGCTGCGCGCGCACGAGCTGCTGCGCGACAACCCGGGCCTGCTCAACCACTACCGCAGCCGGTTTCGCGAGATCCTGGTTGACGAGTTCCAGGACACCAACGCGATCCAGTACGGCTTCGTGCGGCTGCTCGCCGGCAGCAGTACTGATGGAAGCAGCGGCAACGTGTTCGTGGTCGGCGATGACGACCAGGCGATCTACGGCTGGCGCGGCGCCAAGGTCGAGAACGTGCAGCGCTTCCTCAAGGACTTCGGCGGCAGCGATGGCAACGGCGCGCAGACGATCCGGCTCGAACAGAACTACCGCTCCAGCGCCAATATCCTGGACGCGGCCAACGCGGTCATCGCGCACAACCCCGGTCGCCTCGGCAAGAAGCTGTGGACCGACACCGGCGTTGGGGAGCCCATCGACCTGTTTGCCGCCTACAACGAGATGGACGAGGCCCGCTTCGTGGTCGAGCGGCTGCGCCAGTGGGTCCGTGACGGCGGCAGCTTTGCCGATGTCGCGATCCTCTACCGCAGCAACGCGCAGTCGCGCGCGTTTGAAGAGGCGCTGATTTCCGCGCAGGTGCCGTACCGCGTCTACGGTGGCCAGCGCTTCTTCGAGCGTGCCGAGATCAAGGACACGCTGGCCTACCTGCGACTGGTATCCAACCGTGCCGACGACGCCGCGTTCGAGCGCGCGGTCAACACGCCGACCCGCGGCATCGGTGAACGCACGCTCGACGAGGTACGCCGCCGCGCACGCGCCGACGCGGTGTCGTTGTGGGAGGCCGCGCGCCGCGTCACCAGCGAGGCCGTGCTCGCCGCGCGCGCGCGCAATGCGATTGCCGGCTTCGTGCACCTGGTCGATGCGCTCGACAGCGAGGCCGCCGCGTTGCCGCTGCCGGAAAAGATCGACCACGTGCTCGCCCGCTCCGGCCTGCGCGAGCACTACGCCAAGGAGTCGCAAGGCCAGCTCGACTCGCGCACCGAGAACCTCGACGAACTGGTCTCGGTGGCCTCGCGCTTCGTGATCGGCGACGATGAGGACGCCGCGGCGATGCCCGAGCTGGTCGCGTTCCTGAGCTACGCCTCGCTGGAGGCCGGCGAAGGCCAGGCTCAGGCCGGCGAGGCCGGCGTGCAGCTGATGACCCTGCACAGCGCCAAGGGCCTGGAGTTCCCGCTGGTGTTCCTCGGCGGGCTCGAGGAAGGACTGTTCCCCAACAACAAGTCGATCGAGGAAGCCGGGCGGCTGGAGGAGGAGCGGCGGCTGGCCTACGTCGGCATCACCCGCGCACGCGAAAAGCTGGTGCTGAGCTATGCCGAGGCACGGCGCATCCACGGCACCGAGATGTACGGCATCCCGTCGCGCTTCCTGCGCGAGATCCCGCCGGCGCTGCTGCACGAAGTGCGGCCGAAGGTGCAGGTATCGCGGCCGATGTTCAATCCGCGCCCGCGGGTCAATGCGGGGCACGCCGCGGTCGAGGCGCCGCCGGTGCAACTGGGCACGCTGGTGAGACACCCCAGCTTCGGCACCGGCACGGTCACCGACTACGAAGGCACCGGCGCGCACGCGCGCGTGCAGATCAACTTCGACGACGCCGGCAGCAAATGGCTGGTGCTGGCCTACGCGAACCTGCAGCCGGCGTAGGTGAGCAAGTTTTTTTGGCTCCCTCTCCCGCTTGTGGGAGAGGGCTGGGGTGAGGCCCTTCCGGCAGGAGCATCGCGGCTAAAGCCGCTCCTACAGATGCAACTGCCGCTGGTGCTGCCGCAATCGACGAAGCTGCCGCCATTGCGGGCCAAGCCGGCCTACGGTCGCGGCATCCGGGTTTTCGCAACATCAGCGCGGGCGGTGCCGCGGGCGCAACGCTATTGCAATGCGATACCGAAGTGGAAAGCCTCGATCCGCAACCCTTCGCGCAGGTAGAACGCATGCGCATCCTGCCGCTGCGTGCCCGAGTCCAGTTGCAGCCGCTCGCAGCCCAGTCGTCGGGCTTCGGCCTTGAGCCAGTCCAGCAGCGCCTTGCCGTGGCCGCGGCTGCGCGTGCCCGCGTCGGTGACCAGGTCATCGACATAGACGTGGCGGCCGATCGCGAGCATCTCCATCACCCGCCAGCCGGCGAATGCGCGTGGCACGGCCGCGGCGTCGAACAACGCGGTGGCGCGATAGTCGTCCTCACGGATCTGCCGCAGCACCTGGCGCACGAAACCGTCCTCGTCGAGCGCCGGACGCAGTTGCGCGACCACCGGCCAGACCGCGCGCAACGCGGCCTCGCCGTCGAGCGTGCGGATCACCGGGGCGGCGCTCACCATTCGAACAGCTTGTACTGCACCGGCGAAATCGTGCCTTCGCCCTTACTGCTGTCGAGCACGCCATCGCCGTCGCTGTCGACCAGGTAATAAGTCGGCCCGCGCGGCGGGGTGATCTTGACCACGTGCAGCTGGCCGGCGATGCGGTATTCCTCGATCACCTCACCGGCATCGCTGGTGCGGACGGCGACGTCGGCACCCTGCAGGTTCGCGGTGGGATCGGCACCGACGCCCGGTGTGGCGCAGGCGGCAAGCAGGCTCAGCAGGGCGAGGGGGACGATCTGGGCGATCGAGGACATGCGCATGGCGGTTCTCCAGGTCCGTGCCGGGCAGCATACGCTGCCGGCCGTCACGCCCGCATGCCGGCGGCGGCTGCATGGTTGCCAGTAGGGCAGCGGCGCCCCCGAGTACCCACGGCCGCGTTGCCCGGTGAGTCCGTCGTTTAACTGCGCCTCGCTGTTCCTGGAGGCGAAGTCGTGGAGCGGTTTTCATGAGCCAGCCAGCGGATCGGCCCCCGATCGCGCGCACGCACGCCGCCGGGCACCTCGCCCGCCGCGGGAGCCTGCCGGGTGGTGCGGTCTTGCGCCCCATGTCATGCAGCCAAGCCCGGGGTCGGCGCAGGCCGCCCGTCCGCTGATGCGTGGCCAGGCCCACCCGCGCAGGCGACGCAAGGTGCTGGTGCTGGACGGCCACAGCAAGGCGGCCGCCCAGGTGGTGCTGGCGCTGCCGCCGGCGTGCGCGGTGGATGTCGCTGCCTCCGATCCGCACTGTCTGAGCTTCGCCTCGCGCCGGGTCGCGCGGCGCCTGCAGCAGCCCGAGGCGGCCGAGGCGTTGCGCGCGTGGTTGGCCACGCGTGATGGCGAGATCGACTACGACCTGATCGTGCCGAGCACCGAGCGCTCGCTGGTGGCCTTGAAGTCGCAGGACCTGCCGCCTCGATTGCGGGCGAAGCTGGTGATCCCCGAGGAGTCCTCGATCGACGTCGCCCTGGACAAGCACGAAAGTTCGGCGGTGGCGCAGCGCCTGGGCATCAAGGTGCCCCGCAGCACGCTGGTCCGGGCACTGGACGAGTTGCCTGAGCACCCGACGTACCCGCTCGCGATCAAGCCGATCAACAGCAAGGTACTGGTCGAGGGCACGCTGCGGACGCTGGCGGTGCGGATCTGCGCCACGGGCGCCGAGCGCATCCAGGCACACCGAAAATTGCTGCAGCACACCGCCGTGGTCGAGC
Organism: Pseudomonadota bacterium; assembly: GCA_019348095.1. Lineage (GTDB taxonomy): Bacteria > Pseudomonadota > Gammaproteobacteria > Xanthomonadales > Xanthomonadaceae > Novilysobacter_A. The sequence continues at coordinate 7,041 of JAHWKC010000098.1, forward strand.
AGGAGTATTTCCGCGGGCGCGGCTTCGGGGTGGAGGCGCTGTTCGAGCACGGCACGCCGCGCTGGCTGTTCGCCCACGAGCGCATCCATGAATTCCCGCTGACCGGCGGCGGCAGCACCTACCGCCGCGCGGTGGCGGCGCCGGACGCGATCATCGTGGCCAGTGTGCTGCTGCTGCGGCACCTGCGCTGGCACGGCGTGGCGATGGTCGAATTCAAGGTGGCCGACGACGGCGACTACCGGCTGATGGAAATCAATCCGCGCCTGTGGGGTTCACTGCCGCTGGCGGTGGCGGCGGGTAGGCGCCTGGTGGCGGCGGTACAGGTGTGCTCACGTCACCCCCCGGAGCGCGGCAGCCCCTTGCCGCGCGCCCCGTCGCCGAAGCTACATCCCTGTGGTCACAACCGTGGGCCGAGCCGCGGAACGCCTCACGGTCGCACGACCACCGCACGAGACCTCGCCCAGCAGCACCAGCGGCACGAAGCCGTCCGCTGCGGGCCGCGCGGGCGCTGCAGCGGCGGGCACGTCGGGCATGTCCAGCCCGAACTCGCGCCTGAAGGCGCTGGAATCGAGAACTGACCAGCTCGGCCGGCGGGCCCGGGTCGGGAACTGGGACGTGGGGATCGGCCGGACGTGCGCGACGGGGCCGCCGAGGGTGCCGCTGACCCTGAAGATCTCCGCCGCGAATTCGGCCCAGCTGCACTTGCCGGTGCCGCAAAGATGGTAGGTGCGCCCCAGATGGGTTCGATCGCCGCTCCGCCAGCGCTCGGCAACCAGCAGGATGGCGTCGGCAAGGTCGAGGGCACTGGTGGGGCAGCCGACCTGGTC
>JAHWKC010000099.1 GCA_019348095.1 Pseudomonadota bacterium
CGGCACGGATCACCCCCGGCGCTTGCGCCGGATCGCAAGGAGCGCCCCCATGAGTCGACTGGTCGTCGTCTCCAACCGCGTCGCCACCCCCGACGAATCCCGCGCCGGCGGCCTGGCCGTGGCGCTGCAGGCGGCATTGGAGGAAACCGGCGGCCTGTGGTTCGGCTGGAGCGGCAGGATCGATCCGGAGCAGTCCGGCCAGGTGCACGAACAGGAAAACGGGCACATCCGCTACGTCACCGTCGACCTGTCCGAGCAGGACCACGCCGACTACTACAACGGTTTTGCCAACCGCACCCTGTGGCCGCTGCTGCACTTCCGCGTCGACCTGGTCGACTACAGCCGCGAAACCTACGCCGCCTACGGCCGCGTCAACGCGTTGTTCGCCGACAAGCTCGCCCCGCTGCTGCAAGAGGACGACACCGTCTGGGTGCACGACTACCACCTGATCCCGCTGGCCAAGCTGCTGCGCGAGCGCGGCGTGCGCTGCCGGCTGGGGTTCTTCCTGCACGTGCCGATGCCCTCCTCGGACCTGCTGGCGGCGCTGCCCGACCACGGACGCCTGTTCGACGGGCTCTCGTCCTACGACCTGATCGGCTTCCAGACCGATCGCGACCTGGAGCGCTTCCAGGATTACGTGCGCCTGTTCGGGCGCGGCCACGTGGTCGAGAGCGGCGTCATCGAAACCGCCCGCGGGCGGCGGCTGCGCGCGGGCGCCTTCCCGATCAGCATCGACACCGCGGGCATCGCAGAACAGGCCGCGCGCGCGGTCGGCATGGCCAGCGTCAAGCGGCTCGCGGCCAGCCTGTCGCACCGGCAACTGGCGATCGGCGTGGACCGGCTCGACTACTCCAAGGGCCTGCCCGAGCGCTTCCGTGCGTTCGAGCGCTACCTGGAGCGCCATCCCAGCCAGCTGGGCGAGCTGACGTTCCTGCAGATCGCACCGGTCTCGCGCGGCGACGTGGAGGAATACCGCACCCTGCGCATCGAGCTGGAGCGCCTGGCCGGTCACATCAACGGCACCCATGCCGATCCCGACTGGACGCCGATGCGCTATGTGAACCGCAACTACCCGCACGCGTCGCTGACCGGCTACTACCGGCTGGCGCGGGTCGGCCTGGTGACGCCGCTGCGCGACGGCATGAACCTGGTCGCCAAGGAATTCATCGCCGCGCAGGATCCGGAAGACCCCGGCGTACTGATCCTGTCGAGCTTTGCCGGCGCCGCGCGCGAAATGGACAGCGCGCTGCTGGTGAACCCCTACGACCTGGACGGCGTGGCCGACACCATCGCCAGCGCGGTCGACATGTCGTTGGGAGAGCGGCGCGAGCGTTGGCAGACCATGATGACGCGCCTGCAGACGCACGACATCACGGCGTGGCGCCGCGACTTCCTCACGGCATTGCGTGAAGGCTGACCACCGGCTTTCGTAGGAGCGGGCCATGCACGCGATCGGCGCCGGAACTGCGTCGCGGCGGGATCGCGCCCATGGGGCGCTCCTACAAACATGCGGCGCCCGGTAGAGCCGTGCTTGCTCGACTGCTTGCCCCACCGGCATCGTCCACGCGGAAAGCAGCGGAGCAAGCTCCGCTCTACACGTTGCGCGCGTGCTTCAGCAGGTCTGCTCAGCGGCTGGGCTCGATCCAGATCAGCGATGCCATGCGCCCGGTGCGCTGGTCACGACGGTGCGAATAGAATCGTTGCGCATCGCCGATCGTGCACAGCCCGCCGCCGTGGATCTGCTCCGCTGCCAGTCCGGCGGCAATCAGCCGCCGATGCGCGAGCGCGTACAGATCGACCCGCCAGTGCTGCGGCCGGGTGGACACGAACGCAGCGCCGGCCGTGGGGTCGTGCGACACGAAGGCATCGCGGACCTCGTCCCCGACTTCATAGTGCTGCGGACCGGCCGCCGGGCCGAGCCAGGCAAGCAGCCGGTCCGGCGGCGTGCGCATCGCCGCGACGGTCGCCTCCAGCACGCCCGCGGCGAGCCCGCGCCAGCCGGCATGCGCGGCGCCGACTTCGCCGCCGTCAACGGCGCTGAACAGCACCGGCAGGCAGTCGGCGGTGAGGATCGCGAGCACGCTGCGTGCTTCGTCGGTCACGGCCGCATCAGCTTCAGGTTCCAATCCTTCTCCCGCCTGCGGGAGCGGGAGTGTTCGACCAACTCCAACTACCTGCGTGCCATGCACCTGCCGCAACCAATACGGCGCCGACGGCAGCCCGCCGATCCGGACCAGCTCGGCGCGGTTGCGCGCCACCGCCTCGGGCGCATCACCGCAGCGCGCGCCCAGGTTGAACCGGTCGAACGGCGCCACCGACACGCCCGCGCCGCAGCGCATGGTGGTGAAGGCGCGGATGGGGCCGGGCGCGGGCCAGTCGGCCGGCAGCAGCGCGTCAGACATCGACACGGCCGGCATCCGCTCAGCGCGCCGCGTCGGCCGCGGCGCGACTGTCGTCCTGCAACGCCCCGACCAGCGCCTGCATGTCGGCCGGTACCGGCGCGCTGCAGCGCACCGGCTCGCTGCTCAGCGGATGGGCGAACTCCAGCGTCTCGGCATGCAGCGCCTGGCGCCTGAAACCGCGCAACGCTGCGATCAGCTCCTCGCTGGCGCCTTTGGGCAGCTTCAGCGGCCCGCCGTACAGCGGGTCGCCGATGATCGGGTGCTTGAGGTGCGCCATGTGCACGCGGATCTGGTGCGTGCGGCCGGTCTCGAGCCGGCATTCGAGCAGCGTGTGCGCGCGGAAGCGCTCGCGCAGCCGGTAATGAGTCACGGCCTCGCGGCCGTCCTCGCGCACCGCCATGCGGATCCGGTCGCGCGGGTGGCGGTCGATCGCGTGGTTGGCGGTGCCGCCGGACACCAGCGCCCCGACCACCACCGCGAGGTACTGCCGGTGCACCTCGCGCGAGGACAGTTGCGCCACCAGCGCGGTGTGCGCCGGCAGGGTGCGCGCGACCACCATGACCCCGGAGGTGTCCTTGTCGAGCCGGTGCACGATGCCCGCGCGCGGCAGCGCGTTCAGCGACGGGTCGCGATGCAGCAATGCGTTGACCAGGGTGCCGGTCGGATTGCCGGCGCCGGGGTGCACCACCAGCCCGGCCGGCTTGTCGAGCACGATCACGTGCTCGTCCTCGTACAGCACGTCCAGCGCGATGTCCTCAGCCTCCGAACGGGTCTGCACGTCCAACACGGCCGTCAGCGCCACCACCTCTCCGCCACGCACCGGGTCGCGCGGGCGCACCTCGCGGCCGTCCAGGCGCGCATCACCGGACTTGATCCAGGCCGACAGGCGCGAGCGCGAATAGTCGGGGAACAGTTCGGCCAGTACCGCGTCGAAGCGGCGGCCCGCGGCGGCGTCGGGCACCGTCGCCTGCAGCAGCCGCGATGGCGGCGTGTCCGCTGTGGAGGGGGCAATCGGCGGCTTGGCGGAGTCGGTCATCGGAGGGGCTGGATTAAGGAGGCGCGGCGCCGGGCTGCTATTATCGGCGCTTCGTGCCTCCGGCGCTCCCCGACTCCTGCCATGACCTTTCGCTCCGCCCCGCTCCGCCTGCTGACCCTGCTGCTGTTCCTGGCCGCCACCACCGGCTGCACCACCATCGGTGGGTGGTTCAGCAACGATGACGCGGAGGAGAACCAGCCGGTCGAGGAGATCTACGAGCGCGCCCACCGGTCGATGATCGGCGGCAACTGGTCCGGCGCGGAGTCCAGTTTCAAGCGGTTGGTGGCGCAGTACCCGTACGGCCCCTACACCGAGCAGGCGCTGATCGAGACCGCCTACGCACAGTACAAGTCCGGCAAGCACGAGGAGGCGATCAGCAGCATCGACCGCTTCATCCGCACCTACCCGACCCATCGCAACGTCTCGTACATGTACTACCTGCGCGGCCTGTCCAACTCCACCCGTGATGCGGTCTTCCTGCAGCGCGCGTGGCGGCTGGATGCGAGCCGGCGCGACCTGGCCACGCCGCTGCAGGCCTATGAAGACTTCGTCATCGTCGCCGAGCGCTACCCCAACAGCCGCTACGCCGAGGACGCGCGCCAGCGCATGGCCGAGCTGCGCAACATGTTCGCCCGCCACGAGCTCGACACCGCGCTGTACTACCTGCGCCGCACCGCCTACGTCGCCGCCGCCAGCCGCGCCACCCATCTGCTGGAAACCTATCCGCAGAGCATGTACCAGAACGACGCCGTCGCCACCCTCGCCGCCGCCTACACCGGCCTGGGCAACGACACCCTGGCGAACGATGCCGAGCGCGTCCTGCAGCAGAACGAGCCGGACCACCCGTACCTCAGCGGCAACTGGCCGGACTACCCGAGCGACTGGCGCAAGCTGAACCCGTTCGCGGGCGAGAAGTCGGCGCTGGATAACTAGTAAACCGCGCGCGTAGAGCGGAGCTTGCTCCGCTGCATGCTCACGGGCCAGCGACACCTGCGTGCGGGGACGCAGCCGAGCAAGCTCGGCTCAGAGCGGCGCACCCCCTGTAGAAGCGCCCCATGGGCGCGATGCTGTCCGGGCACGGCGATGCGTGGTGCGGTTCCAATCGCGCCCATGGGGCGCTCCTACGGAAACCGTGCGTCGGCACCGCTGGATCAGCCGCGATACCCATTACTGATCGGGTAACGCCGCTCGCGGCCGAAGGCGAGGTGCGAGACCTTGGGGCCGGGCGCGGATTGCTGCCGCTTCCACTCGCTGATCCGCACCAGCCGCAGGATCTTGTCCACGGTGTCGGGGTCGAATCCGGCGTCGACGATCTCCTCGCGCGAGTGCTGCCGGTCGATGTAGCGCTTCAGGATGCCGTCCAGCTCCTCGTACGGCGGCAGCGAGTCCTGGTCCTTCTGGTTCTCGCGCAGCTCGGCCGAGGGCGGGCGGTCGATCACCGCCGGCGGGATCACCGGTGCCTGGGACTGCGCATTGCGCCAACGCGCCAGCGCGAACACCTCGGTCTTGTACAGGTCCTTGATCGGCGCGAAACCACCGCACATGTCGCCGTAGATGGTTGCGTAGCCGACTGCGTACTCGCTTTTGTTGCCGGTGGTCAGCAGCAGTCCGTGGAACTTGTTGGTCAGCGCCATCAGCAGCGCGCCGCGGGTGCGCGCCTGCAGGTTCTCCTCGGTGGTGTCCACCGGCTGGTCTGCAAACAACTCCGACAATGCCGCCAGGTAGCCCTCGAAGGGCTCCTCGATCGGCAGCGTCAGCAGCCGCGCGCCGAGCGCCTCGCACTGCTCGGCGGCCAGGTCGTTGCTGAGATCGGCGGTGTAGCGCGACGGCATGACGACGACGTTGACGCGGTCGGGCCCGAGCGCGTCGACGGCCAGCAGCACGACGAGCGTCGAGTCGATGCCGCCCGACAGGCCGAGGACGATCTCGCGGAACCCGTTCTTCTCGACGTAGTCGCGGGTGCCCAGCACGATCGCGCGCCATGACAGCGAATCCTGGTCCTCGTCGCCCTCGCACGGCCAGTTGACCTGGATGAAGCTGCGCGACTCGGCGTCGTAATCGGCCACCAGCCAGTGCTCCTGGAATGCCTCCGCCTGCGGATGCACGCGGCCGTCGCCATCGACCAGCACCGAGGCGCCGTCGAACACCACCGCGTCCTGCCCGCCGACCACGTTGAGGTAGGCCAGCGCGATGCCACGGCCGTGGACCAGCGTCTCCGCGGCGCGCATCGCCAGCAGCCGGTCGCGCTCGACGCGCTTGTCGGTCTCGAACGGCGATGCATTCGGCACCAGCACCAGCGAGGCGCCTGCCGCCGCCGGTTCCGTCAGCGGCCGGGCGAACCCCAGGTCCTCGCAGATCACCATGCCGACAGTCACTCCGCCAACGTCGAAAACGCAAGGCCGGTCGCCAGTGGCGAAGTAGCGGCGCTCGTCGAACACCGCATAGTTCGGCAGTTGCTGCTTGCGATAGGTCCCCGCGACGCGGCCGTCGCGCAGCACGCTGGCGGCGTTGTAGACGATGCTGCCGGCCGCCTGCGGCCAGCCGAGCACGGCCACGATCCCCTCGGTGCTTGCAGCCACCTGCTGCAGCGCCGCCTCGCAGTCGGCCAGGAAAGCCGGCCGCATCAACAGGTCCTCGGGCGGATAGCCGCTGAGCGCCAGTTCGGGAAACAGCACCAGGTCGGCCCCGTGCTGGTCGCGCGCGGTCGCGATCATCGCCGCGATGCGCTCGGCGTTCTGGTGCACGGCACCGACCGGGAAGTCGAACTGGGCAAGGGCAATGCGCAGGGTCATGGGGGCCTCGGCGGTCAGGCGGCGTGGATGTCGCGCACGGCGGCTTCGACGATGCTCGGATCAACACCTCGCGCCTTCAGCGCCTCGGCAAGGCGTTGCTCGGCGCCCGAAAGAAACTCGGCCTCGTCACGACGCAGCCCCTCGCTGATGTACGACTTGAGCAGGGTCTGGTAGCCGCCCATACCCTTGAGTGGCGCGATCGCCTTGAGCGACTCCACCACGTCCTGCGGGATCCGCAGGGTGATCGATGTCATCGGGCGATCCTTGGTGAGGCGGCGCTTGAATCTATCGGTGAGCATAGGTTGATTCCTCGGCGGGAGAGGCGCGACGCGCGGAGACAAGACGCACACGCTCATCCTCGATTTCCAGATGCACTACGTAAAGCAGTCGGCCGGACCGGGCGAAGCCGATTGCGGCGTCGCGCGCCTCGTCCATCCGCGACGCATCCACCAGCACTACAGCGGATCGAAGAACACCGCGGCCGCCTCCTCGAAGCGGACACCATGCTTGCGCAGGTTCTCGCGCGCCTTCAGGCGGTTCCATACAAAGGTGTTGCCATCGAGTTCGAAGTGGACGTCCATGTCGCCTTGCAGGCTGCGCTTCGGTATTTACTTTGTCAATACACGAACAACATCCGACAGCACGCGGCCAGGACATCATTGTTCCAGAAGCGCAGCACGATAAAGCCGCGCTCGTGAAGGCGATGGTCGCGCAGCACGTCATGGGGCGAATCGGCGTGCTGGCCGCCGTCCACTTCGACCACCAGCCGCGCCTCCAGACAGACGAACTCCACGATGTAACGGCCGACCGGGAACTGGCGACGGAATTTGTAGCCGAGCAGACCGCGATTGCGCAGGTGGTACCACAGCCTGCGCTCGGCATCGGTCATGTCGCGGCGCAAGCCGCGGGCGAAATCGCGTTTGTGGCCCTGGCGCATCCATGCGCTCCCTGTCATTGATGGGGCAGAGCGTCGCAAGTAGCGGTGGTTGACGCAAGCGTGTCTCGCTTGCCCTCACCCCAGCCCTCTCCCGCACGCAGGAGAGGCGGCCAAACACGAAAAAGGCCACCCGAAGGTGGCCCTCTTCCTACCCACTACACGGCCGCCTTACTTCGCCAAGCGCTTCGCAATCGCCGCGCCCAAATCGCCCGGCGACTTCACCGTAGTCACCCCGGCCTTTTCCATCGCCTCGAACTTGCCCTCGGCGGTGCCCGAGCCGCCCGAGGCGATTGCGCCGGCGTGGCCCATGCGCTTGCCCTTGGGGGCCGAGGCGCCGGCGATGAAGCCGACCACCGGCTTGGTCACGTACTCGGCGATGAACTCGGCGGCCTCTTCCTCGGCGCTGCCGCCGATCTCGCCGACCATGATGATGCCTTCGGTCTGCGCGTCGTCCTGGAACAGCTTCAGGCAGTCGATGAAGTTCAGGCCGTTGATCGGGTCGCCGCCGATGCCGATGACGGTCGACTGGCCGAGGCCGGCGTCGGTGGTCTGCTTGACCGCTTCATAGGTCAGCGTGCCCGAACG
>JAHWKC010000009.1 GCA_019348095.1 Pseudomonadota bacterium
CTCCCTGTTCCCCACCCTGTCGCCCGCGTCCCCGCTGCCCCTCACCCGTCGGCCAGCAACGTGGTGAGCAGCCGGGAATGCCGCGCCACCTGTGCCTCTCGGCGCAGGCGGCTGGCGGTGAAGATCGAGCACATCTCGTCGACCGCGATCGCGAACTGCTCGTTGACGATGACGTAGTCGAACTCGCCGTAGTGCGACATCTCTTCGCGCGCGGCGGCCAGGCGTTGTGCGATCACCTCGTCGCTGTCCTGGCCGCGGGTGCGCATTCGCTGTTCCAGCGCCTCTCGCGAGGGCGGAAGGATGAACACGCTGACCGCACCCGGCACCTTGGCCCGCACCTGGCGCGCGCCCTGCCAGTCGATCTCCAGCAGCACGTCCTTGCCCGATGCCAACTGCGGCTCCACCGACTGCCGCGCGGTGCCCTTCCAGTCGCCGTGCACGCGGGCGTGCTCGAAGAAGTCGCCGGCGCCGACCATGCGTTCGAATTCGGATGCATCTACGAAGTGGTAGTGCTCGGCGTGCCGCTCGCCCGGTCGCGGCGCACGCGAGGTGAACGAGATCGACAGGCAGAGGTTCGCATCACGCGCCAGCACCGCATTGACGATGCTGGACTTCCCAGCGCCCGACGGGGCGGCGACGATGTAGAGGGTTCCGCGCATGATTCAGGATGAGTGAGGAGTGAGGAGTGAGGAGTGAGGAGTGAGGAGTGAGGAGTGAGGAGTGAGGTGAGAAGTGAGGCGGTGAAGAAGGGCTGCCCCCTCTCATTTCTCACTCCTCTCCACTCACTACTCGATGTTCTGGATCTGCTCGCGCACCTGGTCGATCAGCACCTTCAGCTCGATCGCCGCAGCCGAGCTGCGGGCGTCGACCGACTTGGAGCCGAGCGTGTTGGCCTCGCGATTGAACTCCTGCAGCAGGAAGTCGAGCCGGCGGCCGACCGCCTCGCGCAGCTGCAACACGCGCCGCGCCTCGCTGACATGCGCATCGAGGCGGTCGAGCTCTTCGTCGACGTCGAGCTTCTGCAGCCACATGACCAGCTCCTGTTCCAGCCGTCCCGGTTCGAGCTGGCCCACGCCGGCGGGCTGGGCCAGGTCGGACAGACGGGTCTCGAGCTTGCGGCGCTGGCCCTCGCCGATGACCGGCATCAGTTCGCGCACGTCGGCGGCGATGCGGGCGATGCCATCGATGCGCTCGTTGATGACCGCGGCCAGCTTGGTGCCTTCACGTTCGCGCGAGGCCACGAATTCGTCCAGCACGGCATCGAGCAGCGCCAGCGCTTCGGCCTGCAATGCGGCGGCATCGGTCGCCGGCGCCTGCAGCACGCCGGGGAACTGCAGCAAGTCGGTGAACTGGGTCTGCAGCCCGGGAAAACGCGCCGACAGGTCGATCGCCAGCTCGCTCAGCTCGCGCAGGCGGGCCGGATCGAGCTGCAGGCCACCCTCGCCTTCCGGCGCCCGCAGACGCAGGGTCAGGTCCACCTTGCCGCGTGACAACCGTCCGGCGACGCGCTCGCGCAGCGCCGGCTCCAGCGCGCGCAGGTCGTCGTGCAGGCGCAAGCCGATCTCGAGGAAGCGGTGGTTGACCGAGCGCAGCTCGCAACCCAGCGTGCCCCACTGTGTCGCGCGCTCGCCGCTGGCGAAGGCGGTCATGCTGCGGATCATGTCCGGGCTACCTCATGAACGGCCGGGCAGTATGCCACTCCCCCGCACGCGAGACGGCCAAAGCGCCGTAGGGTGGGCACGCCGCTTGTGCCCACCGCCCCCTATGCCCATTGCGCTGCGGTGGGCACAGAAGCGTGCCCACCCCACGGTCCTTGCGTCGCCGCCCGATCAGCACCGGGCAGCGGAGCAAGCTCCGCTCTACGCGATGTGGGCTGGGCCATCGGCAGCGCTGCTAGACTGCCGCGCCCTGCCTTGCGACGTGCCCATGACCACCATCCTCCGACCGAGCGGCCGTGCGCCGGAGCAACTGCGCGAGGTGCGCATCGAGCGCGGCTATACCCGCCACGCCGAAGGCTCGGTGCTGGTCGGCTTCGGCCAGACCCAGGTGCTGTGCACGGCCAGCGTGGAAAACCGCGTGCCGCCGTTCCTGCGCGGCAAGGGTGAAGGCTGGGTGACCGCCGAATACGGCATGCTGCCGCGCGCCACCCATACCCGCAGCGACCGCGAGGCCGCGCGCGGCAAGCAGGGCGGCCGCACGCTGGAGATCCAGCGCCTGATCGGCCGCAGCCTGCGCGCCTGCATCGACCGCAAGGCGCTTGGCGAGCGCACCATCACGCTCGACTGCGACGTGCTGCAGGCCGACGGCGGCACCCGCACCGCGGCGATCACCGGCGCCTACGTGGCGCTGGTCGATGCGGTGCAGTGGCTGCGCGGGCGCAACGAGATCAAGGGCGGGCGCGACCCGATCTTCGGCGCGGTCGCCGCGGTGTCGGTCGGCATCTATCGTGGCGTGCCGGTGCTGGATCTGGACTACGCCGAGGACAGCGACTGCGACACCGACATGAACGTGGTGATGAACGACGGCGGCGGGTTCATCGAGCTGCAGGGCACCGCCGAGGGTCACGCGTTCCGCCGCGAGGAGCTGGCGGCGATGACCGCGCTGGCCGAAGCGGGCATCGCCGAGCTGGTCGTGAAGCAGCGCGAGGCGCTGGCGCGGTGATTAGGCGGGGCTGGCTGCCCGCGACCGTGGAGAGCACCCGATGAAACTCGTCATCGCCAGCGGAAATCCCGGCAAGCTCGATGAATTCCGTCAGTTGCTCGGCGACAGCGGCATCGGATTTGTCGGCCAGGGCGAGTTGGGCGTCGGCGACATCGAGGAGACCGGCAGCACCTTCATCGAGAACGCGCTGCTCAAGGCGCGCCACGCCGCGCGCGTGACCGGCCTGCCGGCATTGGCCGACGACTCGGGACTGTGCGTGGATGCGCTCGGCGGCGCGCCGGGCCTGTATTCGGCGCGCTATGCCGGGATGCACGGCGACGCCGGGGCCAACATCGCCAAGCTGCTCGATGCGCTGGCCGACGTGCCGGCGGCGCGGCGCACCGCCCATTTCCATGCCGTGATCGTGTTGCTGCGCCATGCCGACGACCCGCAACCGCTGATCGCCGAAGGAACGTGGCCGGGACTGATCCTGGATGCACCGCGCGGCGCTGGCGGCTTCGGCTACGACCCGGTGTTCCTGGACCCCGAACTGGGCCAGACGGCGGCGGAACTGGCGCCGGAAGCGAAGAACCGCATCAGCCATCGGGCCCAAGCCCTGGCCGTGCTGCGCGAGCGCTTCGCGCGGCTGTAGGAGCGGCTTGGCCGCGATCGGGGGTCGGCAGCCGATGCAGCATCCGATCGCGTCTGAAGCCGCTTCTACACGATCGCGGCAATCGGACTGCCCGGTGGGACAATAGCCGCATGCTCACTCCCCCTCCGCTGTCGCTGTACGTCCACGTCCCGTGGTGCGTGCGCAAATGTCCGTACTGCGACTTCAACTCGCACGAGAACAAGACCGGCGGCGCGTTGCCGTTCCAGGCCTACGTCGACGCGCTGCTGGCCGACCTGGACTTCGACCTGCCGCTGGTCTGGGGCCGCACGGTGCACAGCGTGTTCTTCGGCGGCGGCACCCCGAGCCTGATGCCGCCGGAGTTCATCGAACGCTTCCTGCAGGGCGCCAGTGCACGGCTGCGTTTCGCGCCAGGCTGCGAAATCACCCTGGAGACCAACCCCGGCACCGCTGAACACGGCCGTTTCGAGCTGTACCGGGCCGCCGGCGTGAACCGGCTGAGCTTCGGCATCCAGAGTTTCGACGACGGCTGCCTGCAGCGGCTCGGCCGCATCCACGACAGCGCCGAGGCCGAGGCGGCGGTCAAGCTGGCGCAGGACGCGGGGTTGGACAACCTCAACCTCGACCTGATGTATGCGCTGCCGCAGCAGACGCTGGCGATGGCCGAACGCGACCTGGAACGCGCCTTCGTGCTGCAGCCGGCGCATGTCTCGCACTACCAGCTCACGCTGGAGCCGAACACGCTGTTCGCCGCGAGGCCGCCGTCGGGCATTCCCGATGAGGACAACAGTTGGGACATGCAGGAGCGCTGCCAGGCACTGCTCGCCGCGGCCGGCTATGGGCAGTACGAGGTCAGCGCGTACGCGCGACCGGGGCGGCAGTGCGCGCACAACCTCAATTATTGGCGCTACGGCGACTACCTCGGGATCGGCGCCGGCGCCCATGGCAAGCTGACCCTGGGCGCCGAACAGGCCGTGCTGCGGCGCTGGAAGCACAAGCACCCAGCCACCTACCTGGCCCACGCCGGCAGCGATGCCGCGCTTGGCGGCGACGAGCGCATTCCACCGGAGCGGCGGCCGTTCGAGTTCATGCTCAATGCCTTGCGCCTGGTCGAGGGCTTCAGCATGGCCGAGTTCGAGGCGCGTACCGGCCTGGCGCTCGCCGCGAGCGGGGCGCCGCTGCATGCGGCCTGCAGGGCCGGTTGGCTGGAGCGCACCGGCGAGCGCATTCGCCCGACCGAGCTGGGTCGCCGCTTCACCAACGACGTGGTGGCGCTTTTCCTGAACGACTGATCCGAGGTGACGCTCGGCGTTGGCCGTCGCGTCATGCGGCCCAAGGCGAGCATCCGGGCCGCGCGCGCAAGCGGCTGCCGAGGCCGCGGGGTGGCGGGCGCCGGACTGGCGTGGTCATATAAGCCGACTCGACCGGGAACAGGGTGTCGACCACGTTGGAAAACTCCGGTAAGCCCTTTATGCCCACAGCCACGCTTGCGTCGGCGGTCCTGCCCCGACGCGTCCATGCCGCGCTGGAGCACATCCATGCGCTGGTGTCCGAAGCGCTCGAACGCCAGCTCGATGGCATGTTCACCGAGTTCGAACAACAACTGTTCCGGCGGGCCGAACAGGCCAGCGACCCGGCCCTGCAAGCCGGGCAATTTGAAACCCTGCGCAAGGTCCGGCAGCGCCGCGCCAGACTGGCGCCGGTGTTCCTCAAGTCGCTGGAGGCATCACTGGCGCAGATCCGTGCCCCGGCCGCGCTGGCTGGGGCACCCGCCGCCGGTGGTGAGAAGTTGAAGGTCGATTTCAGTCGTCTGCGCCTGCTCGAAGACGACGAGGTCAGCGAGGAGAGCCTGGTGCGCAGCATCGGCACGCGCCACGAGTCCCGCGCCGGGTTGCCGCTGATGCTGCTGGGACAGCGCTTTGGTGTGCTCGCCGGCGCCCCGGCGTTCGATGCCGAGCGCCTGCCGCTCGGGCCACATGCGCTCGCGCGGGCCCTGCTGCAAGCCAGCGAGGTGCTGGAGATCGATCTGGATGTACGGCTGGTGCTGCTGCAGTGTTTCGACCAGCACGTCATGTGCAACTACGCCCAGCTGGTGGAAACGATCAACGCGCTGCTGGCGCGGGAGAACGTCCTGCCTGGCCTGTCCTACGTGCCGCTGCGGACCCGACCAAGCCCGCGGTCGGGCACCCGCAAGGCCGCACCGGCTTCCGGCGACGACGCGTCCGGGAGCGCTCGGCCCGAAACACCGGACGCGTCGGGTTCGCGGCCGCATACCGGCTGGCTGGGCGAGGCCGGGGCCGGCTCCAGTGATGGCGAGAACCTGGCGTTTTCGCTGCTGCAGCAGCTACTGACCGGCCGCCGCGACCTGCTCGGCAAGCTGCGCGCCGGCCCGACGCCGCAACGCGACCAGGAGGCGTTGGCGACCGGCGAGGTGGTGGATGCACTAGAATCGCAGCAGGCCGACCGCTCCGGGCCGCCGCGTGGCCCGCAAACGGTGGCGGAGGTCCGGCAGACCCTGCTCGCGCAGATCCGTCAGCAGCACGGCAAGCCGATGCGGCTGTCGAGCGGCGATCAGGACACCTTCGAACTGCTCGAAATGCTCTACGCCGAAATGCGCCGAGATCTGCGCGATGGCGCCCCCGGCACCGCCCTGGCCGAACGCCTGCAGGTGCCGGTGCTGCGCGCGGCACTGCAGGATCCGGGGTTTTTCGTGCGCAGCCAGCATCCGGCCCGGCAGATGTTGAACGCGGTCGCCGAAGCCGGCGCCAAGTGGCTGGGCGATGATGAGACCGACCCGCAACTGGAGGCGCAGCTGCATCGCGCGGTCGATCACGTGGTGGAGAACTACCACGGCGACGCGGCTGTATTCGAGGCGGCCAACCAGTCGTTGCAGGAACACCTGCAGACGCTCGCGCGCAAGGCCGAGGTCAGCGAGCGGCGTCACGTCGAAGCGGTCAGAGGCAAGGAAAAACTGGATCTTGCCAAACGCCGCGCAGCAGAAACGATCGAGCAGGCGATGGAGGGGCAGGCACCGCCCAAGTTCGCGCGTGCGCTGTTGCAGCAGGTCTGGAGCGACGTGCTCACGCTGGTGCTGCTGCGCCATGGCGGGGACTCCGAGCAGTGGCGGCAGCACGTGACGGCAACCGCGCAGATCGTGGCCGCCAGCGCCGGCGCGGCCCCGGCGCCCGCAGGACTCGACCGCCGGATCGAACACGCACTGGCGCTGGTCGGCTACCACGCCGGCGAAGCCAGTGCGATCGCGCGCCGCCTCACCACCGGCCAGGACGAACACGACGACGACCCGGCATCGCGCACCGAACTGGCGATGAAGCTCAAGGCGCGCACCCGGCTGGGCGAGGGCGCGGCCGCAACGGAGGTTGCCCGGGCGCCCCGATCCGCGCAGGAGCAGGCGTGCTATGAGCAACTGCGCAGGGTGCCTTTCGGCACCTGGATCGAGTTCACCAGGAACCAGCAGGGCGAGGTCGTGCGGCGCCGCATGGCCTGGTACAGCCGGGTCACGGACCGGGCGCTGTTCGTCAACCAGCGCGGCCAGCGGGTCGACGAGCAGTCGCTCGACAACGTCGCCCGCACGATGGCGCGCAACCAGGCCCGGATCGTCATGGCCGAAGAAGGGCGACCGGTCGATCGGGCATGGCAATCGGCATTGAACGCGCTGCGCAGCTTCATCGGGCACGGCGGCCAGCGGCGCGAGGGGCCGGACCGCGATGCCCAGGCCGAGGAGCCGTCGCCATGACCGAAGAGTTCCGCCGCGCGCCACGGCGCAAGGTGTCCGACAACGTTCCGGTGATCGACACGATGACCGATCGCACCGTCGGCCGGCTCAGCAACGTCTCGGAAACCGGCATGCTGCTGATCGCCAACGTGCCGCTGGTCGAGGATGCGCTATACCAGTTCCGCTTCAACCTCGGCGGTCCCGCGGATTCCGATTCGGCGATCGAAGTCGGTGCGCACCTGCTGTGGCAGGACGCGGCGCACGCATCGGAGCAAACCTGGACCGGCTTCCGCTTCATCACCCTGCTGGAAGACCAGATGAAGCAGCTGCGCGAGTGGCTGGAGGCGCCCGAAAGCAGCTACGAGTGAGCCGCTCGCGTGTGGCCGTACGCGGCGCTGGAGCAGGGGCGCGACGAGACCCGCGACCCGGCGCCGGTAGAGCCGAGCTGACTCGGCCGCTGGTGCACGCCTGCCACGGCAACCGAGCAGGCTGCGCCCTACGGCCTTGGCCGATTGCGCCGAAGCGCCATCACGGCTGCAGGTGGCCGCGGTGGCACACCACCGGCTCGGGCTTGTGCAGCGCGAACCCCTGCGCGAAGTCCACGCCCAGCTCGACCAGTGCGCCGACGATCTCCTCGCTGGTGACCCATTCGGCGATGACCTGCAAGCCACGTTGGTGGCCGATGTCGGTGACCGCGCGCACGATCGCCTCGCTCATCGGGTCGCTCATCAGGTCGCGGATGAAGCTGCCGTCGATCTTGATGATGTCCACCGGCAGGTTCTTGAGGTAACCGAACGAGGACATGCCGGCGCCGAAATCGTCCAGCGCGATGCGGCAACCGGCGCTGCGCAGGTGCTGGATGAAGCGCGTGACCTGCGACAGGTTGCGCACCGCCACCGTCTCGGTGATCTCGAAGCAGACCCGCTCCGGCGCGATGCCGTAACGCTCGATCCACTGCAGGATCAGCAGCGCGAAGGATTCGTCCTCGATGCTGGCGCCCGACAGGTTGATCGTCGCCAATTGCAGTCCGGCGCCACTGGGGTGGAGCTGGTCGAAATTCGCCAGCGCCGTCTCGATCACCCAGCGGTCGATCATCGGCATCAGGCCGTAGCGCTCGGCCGCCGGCATGAACGCGCCCGGGACCACGAGCTTGCCCTGCTCGTCGCGGAAGCGCAGCAGCAACTCGATGTGAGGCCCGGCGGCAAGCGGCCCGAGCGGGAAGACCTCCTGGTACTTGAGCAGCAAACGGCGCTCGTCGACCGCCCAGCGCAGGCGGTTGGCCCACTCCATCTCGCTCTGCCGGCGCGTGGTGTCGTCGTCCTGAGCCGAATAGAAGTGCACGCGGTTGCGCCCGTTCTCCTTGGCCATGTAGCAGGCGGTGTCGGCCTGGGCGAGCAGGTCCTTGAGGCTGGTGGTGTCGCCGCGTTCGATCATCACCGCGCCGATGCTCGCGCTGATGGTGTAGGTGCTGTTCTCCCACACGAACACGTAACCATCGATCCGCTCGCGCAGCCGTTCGGCGACGTGCTGGGCACCTGGCTGGTCGCGCACGCCGGCGGCGAGCACGCCGAACTCGTCGCCGCCGAGCCGCGCCAGCACGTCGCCGTCGCGCAACTGCTCACGCATGGTGATCGCCAGCTGGGTGAGCAACTGGTCGCCGGCGATGTGGCCGGAGGTATCGTTGATCAGCTTGAACTGGTCCAGGTCGATGTACAGCAACGCGGCCGCCGGGGCGCCGCCGGCGATCGCGGCCAGTGCGCGCTCGACCTGGCGCTCGAACTCGCGGCGGTTGTAGAGCTCGGTCAAGGCGTCGTGGCTGGCCTGGTAGCTGAGCAGCTCGGTCAGCTGGCGCTGCTCGGAGATGTCGGTGGCTACCATCAGCAGCTGGTCCGAACCGCTCAGTTCGACCGGCTTGATCGACAGCGCCGCCCAGAAGCGGTCGCCATTGGCGCTGCGCAGCACCGCCTCGACGTTGCTGCACCCGCGCGCCCCGGCCTCGGCGAGCTGGTCGCGCAGTTGGGCGTCCTCGAACAACAACGGCAGGTGCAGGTCGCACACGCCCTCGCCCAGCCGCGCACGCGAGGCCTGGTTGGCATAGGTGATGCGGCCGTCGCTGCCGCGGGCCAGCAGCACCAGTGCCGGCAGCAGGTCGTTCAGTGCGCGGAAGCGCTCCTCGCTCTCGCGATAGCGGCGACTCATGCTCCAGCCCAGCACCAGCGCGCGACGGCGCGTGCCGGCCGCCGAGAACACCAGCAACGCCAGCAGCAGGCTGGCGACCAGTCCCGGCACGAGCAACGACTGCGACCAGTCGAGCGTCATCGGCGCATGCTCGGCAGAGTGCATCTCGACCCGCCACGCCCGGCCGCCGTAGACCAGCTCCTGCACCGACTCCCGCGCCGGCGGCGCGCCGCCGTGCGGCCGCGGGTGCGAGTCGAACAGCAACCTCGCCGGCCCGTCGGTGACGTCGCTGATCTCGATGTGCAACCGCTCGCGCAGTTCGGCCGCCAGCGCCGATTCGATCAGCTGCTGTACGCGGAAGGATATCGCCAGGGAGCCGCGCATCCGTTGGCGGCGCTCGTTGCGGGTCAGCGGGGGCACGCCCGGGCTGTAGATCGGCAGGCGCAGCGTGATGCCATCGACGACACGGGCGCGGTCGCCGGAGGCCTGCGCCAGCCGGAACGGCGCCGACAGCGCGGGCCGGTCGCTGTCGCGCGAGCTCAATACCGCGGCCAGGTTGGCCGGCTGCCGGTTGACCAGCAGCCCCACGACCGCTTCATTGCCGTCCAGCGGCTGCACCAGCTCGGTCACATAGCGGTCGGCGCCGCCCTCCTGGACCTCGCCAGTCGCGCGCCGGGCGTACGCCAGCGCCTGCAGCCCCGGCATCAGCTCGCGCGGATGCAGGTTGGCGTAGATGTTGGCGAACTCTTCCTGGCTCACCTCCTCCGAGGTCAGGAACAAGGTCTGCACCGCACGGGCCAGCAACTCGGCCGATTCCAGCCGATCCAGCAGCGCCGCATGGGTGCGCCCTGCGATCCGCTCCAGGCTTGCCACGCTCTGGGCTTCGAAGCGGCGCTGCTGCACGCTCGCAATCCATAGCGACAGCCCGATCCCGACCACCAGCGCCAGCAGGCTCCAGACCCACGGAGGCACTCCCAAGGGTGCCGCGCCCTCCTGCTCGGGCTCGGCCTGCGGTGACGGGGAGTTTCCGTCAAAATCCCTTGACGCTCCCAAGATGAGATCTCCCCCGATGACCACCCAAGAACTGGCGATGTTATACCCGCAACACCTGCGTGAGCTGGAACGGCGCGCCGCCGAGGCCTTGGAGCGCGGGGGCTTGGATCATCTGGTGGTGCCCAGCGGCACGGTGCACTACCAGGTGTTCGATGATCGCGATTACCCCTACGTGGTCAATCCGCAGTTCAAGGCCTGGCTGCCGCTGACCCGCAACCCCGGCAGCTGGCTGGTCATCACCCCCGGCAAGAAGCCCAGGCTGATCTACCTGCAACCTTTCGACTACTGGCACGTGGTGCCGCAGGCACCCGAAGGCTGGTGGGTGGACCACTTCGAGATCGTAGTGATCCGCAAGTGGGACGAGGCCTTGCAGCACCTGCCGCAGTCGGAGGAGCGCTGCGCGATCCTGGGTGAACCGCAAAGCTCGCTGGGCGATGACGCCACCGGGCAGTTCAGGCCGAACAACCCGCCGGCGGTGCTCGACTATCTCGACTACCACCGCGCGTTCAAGACCCCGTACGAGGTCGAGATGATGCGCGGCGCCTCCCGCAGCGGCACCCGCGCGCATCGCGCGGCCGAGGCGGCGTTCCGCGCCGGAAAGAGCGAGTTCGACATCAACCTGGCCTACTACGCCGCCGCGCGCCAGGATGCGAGCGAACTGCCCTACGGCAACATCGTGGCGCTCAACGAGCACGGCGCGGTGCTGCACTACACCGAACTGGCGCGCGAAGCGCCGGACCCCGTCCGCAGTTTCCTGATCGATGCCGGCACCAGCTTCCACGGCTATGCCTGCGACATCACCCGCACCTACGCCACCGACAGCGGTGGCGAGTTCCAGGCGATGATCGACGCGGTCGACGCCGCGCAGCGGAAGATGTGCGACCAAGTCCGCGCCGGCACCGATTACCGGCGCATCCACCTCGATGCGCATCTGGCGGTGGCGACCATCCTCAGGGATTTCGGCATCAGCAAGATCTCGCCCGAAGCCGCGCTGGAAACCGGCGTCAGCAGCGTGTTCTTCCCACACGGCATCGGCCACGGCATCGGCCTGCAGGTGCACGACGTCGGCGGCTTCGCCCAGTCCGACCGCGGCGGCCGAATTGCCAATCCCGAAGGCCACCCGTACCTGCGCCTGACCCGCACGCTGGCGCCGGGCATGGCGGTGACCATCGAACCGGGCCTCTACTTCGTCGACCTGCTGCTGGACAAGCTCAGGCAGGGCGAACACGCCAATGCGGTCGACTGGGACCGCATCGCGCAGTTCAGGCCCTACGGCGGCATCCGCATCGAGGACGAGGTGGTGTGCACCGACGGCGCGCCGCTCAACCTGACCCGTGAGGCCTTCGCCGCCGGCGCAGCGGAGCCGGGCGCCGCATGACCCTGTGGTGGCAGCAGTGCCTGCTGGTGATGCTCGGCGGCGCGCTCGGCGCCGCCGGGCGCTTCTGGCTCAGCGGCTGGCTGCTGCGCCATGTCGGCAACGGATTTCCGTGGGGTACGCTGTCGGTCAACCTGATCGGCTCGTTCGCGGCGGGGTTCTTCGCGATCTGGCTGCAGCAGCGCGGGCCGGTGGGGCTGTACTGGCGCGCGTTCCTGATCGTCGGCCTGATCGGCGGGCTGACCACGTATTCGGCGCTGATGATCGAGTGCCTGCTGTACGGCCGCTCCGCCCGCGGCGAGCTGATGCTGGCATACCTGCTGGCCAGCCTGGCCGGCGGGCTGCTGCTGGTCTGGCTCGGCGCGCGGATGGCGGGGCTGCTGCGGCCGTTCTAGCCCGGCTGACTTGAAAACACCAACCAGCTACGGCGCGGCTTCAGCCCCCCTCTTGGCAAAGAGGGGCTGGGGAGAATTGCTCCAGCCGAAGCCGGCGCCGGCAAGGGCCCCAGCGCGGGCTACGGCCGGTGCCCACCCTCGACATACTTCTCGTGCAGTTTCACCGGCGGCTTGGCCTTGGCACTGCGGCGGCGGATCCACAGGTTGATCATCTCCACGAACACCGAGAACGCCATCGCCGCATAGATGTAGCCCTTCGGAATGTGGACGCCGAAGCCATCGGCGATCAGCACCAGGCCGATCATCAGCAAGAAGCTCAACGCCAGCACCTTGACCGTGGGGTGCTTCTCGACGAAGTCGCTGATGGGCTTGGCGAAGCCGATCATGAAACCGATCGAGATCAGGATCGCGGTGACCATCACCCAGCGCTGCTCGACCATCCCGACCGCGGTGATGATGGAGTCCAGCGAGAACACCACGTCCAGCAGCATGATCTGCGCGATCACGCCGCCGAAGGTCGCGGCCGCACTGGTGCCGACCTCCTCCGAATCGCCCTCGAGCTTCTGGTGGATCTCGTGGGTGGCCTTGCCGATCAGGAACAGCCCGCCGCCGATCAGGATCAGGTCGCGCCAGGAAAACTGGTGCTCGAACAGCGAGAACAGCGGCGCAGTCAGGCCGATGATCCAGGCGATCGCGAACAGCAAGGCCAGCCGGGTGACCGCGGCCAGCGCGATGCCGAGCTTGCGTGCCTTGTCGCGCTGTTCCGGCGGCAATCTACCGGCCAGGATCGAGATGAAGATGATGTTGTCGATGCCCAGCACCAGCTCCAGTGCGGTGAGCGTCGCCAGGGCGATCCAGATTTCCGGGTTGGCCAGTTGTTCCATTGCCGTGTCCTGGGGAGGGAGTGAGAAGTGAGGGCTTAGAGGTAAGGGAATAGAAGTAAGGGTTTAGAATTGAGAAGTGAGAAAAAGCAGGCGACAGCGGCGGGCTTTCCTCTCACTTCTCACTTCTCACCCCTCACTTCTCTCATCTCACCCTTGCCCTTGAGCCATGAAGGCTTCGATCTCATCGGCGCTGCGCGCGAGCTTGTCGGTCAGCACCTTGTGGCCGTCGCGGGTCACCAGCACGTCGTCCTCGGTGCGGATGCCGATGCCGCGCCACTTGGCCGCCACGCTGGTGTCGTCGGGTGAAACGTACAGCCCCGGCTCGATGGTGAACACCATGCCCGGCTCGAGCAGGCGCGACTCGCCGTCGAGGCGGTATTCGCCGACGTCGTGCACGTCCAGGCCGATCCAGTGGCCGGTCTTGTGTCGATAAAAGCGCTTGTAGCTGCCCTCGGCGATGTTCTTCTCCAGCCTGCCCTTGAGCAGGCCGAGCTGCAGCAAGCCTTCGGTGAGCGTGGCGACCGCGGCGTCGTGCCCGGCCTCGTAGGCGACGCCCGGCTGGGCCTGTGCCAGCGCGGCGGCCTGGGCCCGGCCAACCAGGTCGTGGAGCGTGCGCTGCTCCCTGCTGAAGCGGCCGCTGACCGGAAACGTGCGGGTGATGTCGGCCGCGTAGCCACGGTACTCCGCGCCGGCATCGACCAGCACCAGGTCGCCGTCGCGCGCGGTGCCGTTGTTGGCGACGTAGTGCAGCACGCAGGCGTTGCTGCCGGCGCCGATGATGCTGCTGTAGGCGGGCTGGGCGTCGTGCATGCGGAACACGCGTTCGAGCTCGGCCTGCAGCTCGTACTCGGCGATGCCCGGACGCACCGCACGCATCACCGCCTGGTGCGCGGCGACGCTGATATCGGCGGCGCGCTGCATCAGCCGGATCTCGTCGCGGTCCTTGAACAGCCGCAGCTCGTCCAGCAGGTGGCCCAGCTCGAGGAACTCGTGCGGCGGCTGCGCGCCGTGGCGCATCATCGCGCGCACCCGGTTGAGCCAGCCGATCAGCTTGAGGTCGAACTCGGCATCGCGGCCGAAGTGGTAGTACACCCGCGAACGGCCTTCCAGCAGGCCCGGCAGAATGTCGTCCAGATCGGTGATCGGGTAGGCATCGTCCAGACCGAAGGCCTCCACCGCACCCTCCGGGCCGGCGCGCGGCCCGTCCCAGCCCTCGCGCTCGGGGTCGCGCTCGCGGCAGAACAGCAGCGTCTCGCCGTGCGCACGGCCGGGCACCAGCACCAGCACCGCTTCGGCCTCGGGAAAACCGGTCAGGTACCAGAAGTCCGAATCCTGCCGGTAGGGATAGTGGGTATCGCGGCTGCGCACCGCTTCCTTAGCTGCGGGCAACACCAGGATCGCGTCGTCGCCGGCCATCCGCATCAACTGCTTGCGGCGCCGGGCATGTGCGCGCGAAGGCATGGAAAGCGGCTTGTTCATCGGTCTCCCATGGCAGGCGACAGAGGCCGGAGCGTGGGCACGCTCGTGGAACCCAGCGGTTCCGGTCGGCACTGCGCTGACGTCACGCAATACCCCGCGGCGCCGGCATGACGCACCGGAAGCGCGGGAACGAAGTCAACACGTGGAAGCATCAATTCAGTCGCTGGCGATGCTCGGCGGCGAGCACGCAGTCGCCGTGCAGCAGCATTGCGGCGACCCGGACGAACTCCTCGATCTCGACCAGCGCGGCCTCGTCCTCGTCATCGCCGTCTTCCTGCGGCTGCGCCGCGGCAAGCTTGGCCAGGTCGAACAGCGCCTCGTTGCTTTCCTCCGAAAGCTTCGGTCGGCCGCCCACGGCCAAACCGAAGGCGCCCAGGAACCCGCGGCACCAGTCGAACAGCGCCCCACTGCGATCGACCAGCGGCGCCTGCGGATCGGGCAGCAGCAGTTCGAACCCGAAGCTGCGGTCGGCGAGCTGCGCGACGCTGGCGCGGCGCAGCTCGTCCAGCGGTGTGTCCGCGGCCGGCGCCGGGATCGCATCGTCGGCGAGCACCTTGGCCGGCCATTCGCGCACCGCCGCCCCGCCGCCGGCAAGCCAGCCGCACAGGCCGCCGTGCAGTTCCGACGCGGTCACCGCCAGCGACAGCCGCTGGATCTCGGCATCGATGGCCGCCAGAACCGGCAGTTCGGCTGGCCGATCCCCCGGCGGGACGGGGTTGGGGTCGGGCTCGGTCGACATGGCGCAAGTCTAGCAATCGCCTGTGAGAACGCGGTAGTTGCGGATCTGACGGCGTGCGCCCGCGGACGAGGCACAGGCGCGCAAGGGCGCCGCCGGCTCGCGCCGCGGCCGGCCACCACCGCGCCTGAGTCCTCGCTGCCACGCTGCCCGTGTTGGCACTGTGACGAACGCCTCCTACACTGCGGACTGACACGCCAACCCCGCGGTGTTCGTGCCTCCGTATCGCATCCCTGTCGCCGCCCTGCTAGGGCTGATCATGTGGCTGACGCCCGTCGCGGATACGTGGGCGGCGACCCGCGACTTCTATTTCACCCGGCTCGGCAGCGAGCACGGGCTGGCCCAGAACACCGTGACCGCCCTGGCGCAGGACCCGCAGGGCTTCGTCTGGGTCGGCACCCAGGGCGGGCTGCACCGCTACGACGGGCAACGCTACACCCTGTTCCGCCACGATCCGCACAACCCCGCCAGCCTGCCCGACAGCTACATCACCGCGCTCGACTTTGAGCGCGATGCATTGTGGATCGGCACCTATTCCGAATACGTGGCGCGCCTGGACCTCGGCAGCGGCACGATCCGGCGCTTCGATACCCCGGCCGGCCGCGGCCGTGCGCATCGCCAGGTGCGCGCGGTGCTCGCAAGCGCGGGCACGGTATGGATCGGCACCAATCGGGGACTGGAACGGCTGGACCCGGCCAGCGGCCATCGAGACACCGTGCTGCAGCTCGATCCCCTCACGCTACGCGGCGGACCTTGGCAGAAGCTCCTGGCCGATCGCGCCGGTCGGATCTGGTACGCCTCCGCGGCCGGCTTGTTTCGCGTCGATGTGGACGGGGCGGTGCGGCGGGTCGGCGCGCCCGCAGCGACCCGAACCCTGGCGCTCGACCGCGACGGGCGGATCTGGGTCGGCCGCAGCGATGGTCTGTTCCGGGTCGCTCCCGACGGCAGCACGCTGATCCGCGCCTGGACCGCAGGCGCCGGCGATGGCCGGAACGAGGTCCGCGCGATTGCGCAGGCGCCCGACGGGCGCCTGTGGTTCTCGGTCGCGCTTGGCGGCCTGCGCCGGTTCGACCCCGCCAGCGGCCGCATCAGCGTGATCCAGGAGGAGCCCGGCGTCGATGCGACGTTGCCGGAGAACGAGATCAGTGCCCTGATGATCGACCACGGCGGCATGCTCTGGGCGGGCGGGCAGCTTCGCGGCGTGGCGGTGACAGACCCGCGCGGCGCCCGCTTCCGCTACCTGTTCAGCCAGTCCGGCGCCGCAGCCGGCCCCATCGCCACCAACGACAGCGTCCGCACCGTACATGAAGGCGGCGATGGCGCCCTTTGGGTCGGCACCGACGACGCCCGGTTGTTGCGCTATGACATCAGCGGCGACCGGTTCGAGGACTGGACCGCGCGCTTGCCGCCCACCAGCGATGCGCAGCCCCGGCGGATCGTGTCGATCCGCGACGCCGGTCACGGCCGCATCTGGCTGGGCTCCAGTCACGGGCTGCTGCGGATGGAACCTGGCACCGGAACGGTCGAGCCGTTCCATCTGGGCGACGGCGCGTCCGGGGACTTCAGCGGCACCAGCGTGCGTGCAGTGCTGACCGACCGGCGCGGCGACATGTGGCTGGGCACCCGCGACATCGGCGCGTTGCAGGTGCGGCGCGACGGCCGCCATGTGGTCAACTACAGCCATCGCGACGGCGACCCGCGCCGGCTCGCGCACCCGACCGTGCATGCCTTGCAGGAAGACGAGCGCGGACGGATCTGGTTCGGCACCGGCGACGGACTCGACATGCTCGACCCGGTCGACGGCCGCCTGCGGCACTACCGCCACGACATCTACGACCCCGCTTCATTGGCCGGTAACCTGGTGCGTGCCCTGCACGTCGATCATGACGGCGCGCTGTGGATCGGCACCCACAGCGGGCTCAGCCGCGCCGTCGAACACCCCGACGGCAGCATCAGCTTCACCCACCCGCTGGCCGAGGCCATGGCCGGGGCGCCGGTGCCGGTGGTGTTCTCCATCGTGGAGGCGGTGCCTGGCCAGCTATGGCTCGGCACCGACGCCGGCATCGTCCGGCTCGACATCGCCAGTGGTGACCTGCGCCAGTACGGGTTGGCCGACGGATTGCAGGACCTGGAGTTCAACGGCAATGCAGCCACGTTGCTGAGCGATGGCCGCTTGGTGTTCGGCGGCGTGCGCGGGCTCAACCTGTTCGAGCACGCCGGGGTGGCCGAGGCCGGCCATACTCCGCCGGTGCGCCTCTTGTCGGCGCGGATCGGCACCCAGGGCGGGCCATCCAGGGGCGTGCTGTGGAAGCCCGACACGCTCGAAGTGCCCGACGGCGCCGTGCTGCTGCGCCTGCGCATCGGTGCGATGGATTTCTCCCCGACCGCGGACATCCGCTACCGCTATCGGATGGATGGCTTCGATGGCGAATGGATCGACAACGGCAGTCAGGCCGACATCACCTATACCCGGCTGCCGCCAGGGCGCTACACGTTCCGCGCGCAGGCGAGCAACCCGGACGGCGTCTGGGCCGGCCAGGAATTGCAGGTGCCGGTGCACGTGGCGCCGCCGCTGTGGCGCCATCCGTTGTCCCTGGCCGCGCTGACGCTGGCCGGATTGGCCCTGGCGATGGTGGCGTCCTGGCGCTGGCGCTCGCGGCCTGCACCGGCGACGAGCCGCTCGACCCGCAGCGTGGCTTCATTGGCGGGACGGGCGACAACCGCGAGATCGGGCTGGTGGTGAACTCCACCGACAAGGCGCTGACGCTGTTCCAGCTGGGCAGGCCGAGCGAGCAGCGCCAGATCCCCTTCGGCGCCAGCACCGTGGTGACCCCCGTCGGCCTGTCGGTGCGGGGCAACCTCGCGCTGGTGCCGCTGGTGGCTCAGCTTTGGTGCCATGCAGTTGTGGAACTCTTTCGGGAGAACACTGTCGCGGCGTGGCGAGCGGTACCACTCGACGGAGACGACCAGCCTGGCTCCGAGGTGCTCGCGAAGCTACAGGCGTCGATCCTCGACATCGCGCGGGGTTCGGTGGCGGACCTCGCGGAGGTAGAACTCGAAGGCTCGCCTCGATGGATTGGAGATCTCGCGCA